>JAEUQL010000219.1 GCA_016789295.1 Blastocatellia bacterium
GTTTTAGCTAATGTAAGAAGCATACTTTCTACTTTACCAGAAATGCATGACAAATTAGGGTTTTATGAAGATTCACAAATAAACACCATTCTCAGCCAAGTATCAAGCAAGCCTACTCTTTTTGATAGTCTGGTTTTTGTTGAGAAAGATATTATTAAAAATGCTAGGGATACTGGTATAGAATTTGCTAAGCTAAATGGTCAAGTAGATAAAAACCCAGACAAAGCTATAGAGATCTTGGAAAGTTTTGGGCACAATCTTGTGAAAGCTTTTCATGAGAAAATGACTAGTATTTATAATGGAAACACACTCCGTTCTTTGGGAACATTGGTCTACCTTGAAGTTGTCAAATGTCTAAATAATGCTGACAAGATAGACCAGAGTGCAATTCTTAACACAATTATCCTAAAAAATGGAATAGCACAAACTGTTTTGGAGAATTTCATATCTGGTACAGAACCTAGCATAGAACAAATATTAGTCCAGCAGAAAATAGTTTCTGTTTTATAATGGACTTTTCTAAAACTATCAACAAGTAACAACTAAGATATAGCTATAACTCAAGCCACTAGGAATTTAGATATGTTTTTAGCTGTTATATAAAAGAACAAGCTTCATTAAGGCTTTTCTTTTCTATATCTGGAACAACTGCATCATCAGATGGATAGCCAACCACCAGTAACAGAAAAGGTTTTTCATTGTTAGGTCTTTTCAAGATTTCGTTTAGAAACCCCATTGGACTGGGTGTATGTGTTAAAGATGCAAGACCTGCATTATGAATAGCGGTGATCAGTATTCCTGTTGCTATGCCGACCGACTCTGTAGGGTAGTAATGTTTGACTATCCTACCATCGGGTAAAATTCCATTCTTCTGCACAAAAACAGCAATTAGATATGGAGCTGTTTCGAGAAAAGGTTTCTCTTCATCTGTACCTAACGGAGCCAGTGCATCAAGCCACTCTTGAGGAGCACGACCATTATAGAATTCGCGCTCTTCAGCTTCTGCAGCAACTCTTATTTGCCGTTTAACTTCTGGGTCGCTCACTACCACAAAATGCCAAGGTTGTAAGTTAGCCCCACTTGGAGCACTCATTGCGGCAAGAATAGACTCTTCTATAATCTCTTGGTCAACGGGTCGGTTTGAGAAGTGGCGCACAGTGCGTCTTCGCCTAATATCTGCAGAGAAGCTGCGTGCTCGCTGCTTCATCTCTTCTGTTGTGTATTCCTTAAAAGTTGTTAGAGGTACAAACTTCGGCATCGCTTTTTCTCTCTTTGTTCTTTAATCAAACGGCTATTTTATACAAAATCTTGGTAAAGTATTAAGTGCAGCAGCAAAATTAACTACTTGCATATATTGGTTTGTTGGAAAAAAATAGTAGACTCTCAAAGAGTAGGAGATAAAACATGTCACTAATGATGATTCTTTTCTTTGTTGGTGTATTAGTTTTTGCAGGTGCTGTAGTCTATCGTCTCAACAGCCTTTTTATACACGAAGAGCTAGAAAAAGCTAAAGATCAAGAGAAAGCTATTTTTGTAGAAAGCCAACAACTTTGTGATGAATTAGATAAAATGTTAGCCCAAGAAGAAAGAGGAAAAATTTGTGAATAGAGGTAGTTGGGCTGCAGCTAGAGACTGCAACCCCTTTCTTTTTTAGAAGTAGAGCTTTAAACCAAACTGTATACGTCGTGGCCCCCCAGAAGCTAGAGGATTACCACGATCTGCAGTATCGCGTAAACTGCCAAAGTTTGCACTTAAAAGACTACCACTAGGACGGGCAAACTCTGGGTTGTTGGCAATATTGAAAAACTCTGCTCGGAACTGTAACCGAAATCGCTCTGTTAACTTTGTATTTTTGGTAACAGAGAAATCGACTATTGTGAAACCAGGAGCTGTTAGAAGATTTCGTCCAGCATTACCAAAAGTTCCAAGTGCAGGTCTGGCAAAGACTGTGTTGAGCAGACGTGGATCTATTGCTTCGTTAGGTTGGAATTTGATCTGGTTGATATCCCCAATTATGTTTGGACGGTCGTTGAACTCTAAAAAACCAGAAAAGTCGTCACTATAGAAGACATCCACAGGCCGACCTGTTTGGAAGGTCATCAAAGAGTTTACAGCAAAACCATCTCCTAGATACTGAGGCAAGAACTTGAGGCGTGGTATGTCATAAGAGAAACTTGCTGTAAAGCGATGCTCCACGTTGAAGTCTGAGCGTGCACGCTCTGCACCAAGGTTGAGGGAGTTTTGTGGGTTGACAGGGCGATTGGAAGATACCGTGTCCAGAGATTTAGCAAAAGTATAACCTACTAACGCAGAAAATCCTCTGACATTACGTTGATTAAAAGTCAACTGGAGTGAATTGTAACTGGAGTTGGTATTGGCAGCCAACAAGTTGACATACTGAAACACTGGATCACCATCTCTGTTGACAAGTTGAGTATCAAATGGACGTTCACCAGTGTCAACATTGCTCACTTGATTGATGTTGGTCACAGAATAGAGTTTTGTACCACGACTACCAACATAACCAACTTCTAGTACTCCATTTTTCCAAACTTCTTGCTGAATGTTGAAGCTATAGTTTTGTGAGTAAGGTGTGCGGATATTTCGATCAATAGCTAACACATCAAGAAAACTTGTTGGTATGTTGAAATTTGGAAATATCTGCTGATTAAGGTTGAATCTGAGTGCTGAACCACGAGGCCGTATAACGTAACTATTAACACTGCCTACAGGATTAAAGTTTAGCCCAAGCGTTGGTGTGATTGCATTTACATTACCATTTTGCCCAACAAATGCCGACAATGCCGGAGGGTCATAGAAAAGCCCCCAACTGGCTCTTATTACTGTCTTATTGTTACCAAAAAGATTCCAGGCGATGCCAACACGAGGAGCAAAATTGTTATTGTCGCGTTCATATGGTCGATTGAGATCTGGTGACCCTACTTGTACTAGGCCACGTCCTGGTATGAAATTGGCTAGCAGGTCATTAGCTTCAGAAATAACACCAAAAAACTCATAACGCAGTCCATAGTTGAGTGTGATACGCGGTGTTAGCTTAAAGTCGTCTTGCATAAACAAGGAAAAGCTTTTCTGGCTGATCTCTCGCTTGGTACTACCTGTCAGTACCGATGCACGGTCAATTCTACCAGAGAGAAAGTCTGCTAGACTACGGAACCGGAACTCACCACGTGCTGCAATATCTCTTGTATTTATCGAGCGGTCAAAACGGAAATCACCTCCAAGTTTAATATCGTGCTTACCTTTTTTCCATGAAACATTATCAACAATCGTATAGGTTTCGTTTGGGTCTGAAAAAAGGTTGGTATTACGCCCTCCCAAATTGTCAAAACCAGTGATGCGAATTACTGGAAAACCAAAACGGCTTGGGTCAGTCACACCTGTAACAAAGCCTATATCGGCTGGATTTGCATCTCTGTCGAGCGGGGCAATAAATTGACGAAGTCTTGTGTAACCAAAACGCACTTCATTAGTTAAGTTATTGGTTAATAATGAAGTATAGCTTGCACCTAGAAGTTGTGAACGCTGATCTGAAGCAGAAACATACTCAGGGCGTAAAAAGAAGTTGTCAAGCTCGGTCTGGTCTGTATTACCAATAACATAACGTCCACTTATGGTGTTACGTGCATCTATCACATAGTCCATTTTGATAAGGTAGTTGTCAATATCGCTAAAAGTAGGGATAGTGACAGGAGCACGGTTCTGACTATCCCCCAAGGGAAATAGCTGCAAGATGCGTGCACTCAGTGGGTTTATGCCTGATGCAGGAGTAGCTGCAGCAATAGCAGCTTGTCCTGGAGTGTTGACAATAAAGCTTTCACTTTGACGCACGCGCTGACCTTCATAGTTACCAAAAAAGAAAAGCTTATCTTTTACAACTGGGCCACCTAGTGTAAAACCAAACTGGTTTTGACGTAGAGGGTTTTTTGGCTGATTGTCAGTATTGAAAAAAGCTCTTGCATCTAACTTTTCATTGCGTAAAAACTCATAAACTGTACCATGAAATTCATTTGATCCTGATTTCAGAGCTACATTGATTACACCACCAGCCTTAGATCCAAACTCTGCTTTTGGATTGCTTGTAGTAGTAAATTCCTGTATCGCATCGATAGGTAGAAAACCACCCGATTTTACATTGACGCCTTCTTGACCTTGAGCCACAGTACCAAAATAATTATCGTTGTTGCTTATTCCATCAACTTGAAAATTGTTAGAGGTATTGCGTTGTCCATTGACATTTATAGACCCAAATCCTCCACCTGGTTGACGTTGAAATCCAGGTCTTAGTCCTATCAGATCTTGAAAATCACGCCCATTCAGAGGTAGCTCAAGGAGCTGTTTATTGTCGAGTACCCCGCCATTCTCCGTCGAGTTGGTGTTAATCAGCGTTGAGCCACCTTCTACAGTAATCACCTCAGAACTACCGCTTGCCGATAAGGAGAAGTCACAACGACTATCACGCCCAACAGAAACTTCTACATTGCTGAAAACTGTCCGGCTGAAACCTTGTGCTTCTGCGGCTACACTGTATGTACCAGCAGGTAGTTCAAATATTGTGAAGTTACCATCTTGATCACTAGTAGCAGTACGAGAAAGATTTTTTCCCGTATCAGTTACAGTTATGGTTGCTCCAGCTACTACTAAACCTTGACTGTCTTTTACTGTCCCTATTACGCGACCTCGAAATGTTTGTGCTTGAACTGCAGCACTAGTCATAAGAAGCAAAGTTAACAAAATTAAGCTATAGATAGCAGAAAACTGCCATTTTTTAAGCAGACAATTTAGCCACTGAAACATACTATCCCCTCACTAGGTTATTCTATTTTGAAACTGTAAGTGTATAAGTTGAAGTTGTACTTGACCCGCTGAAACTTTCTACAGATATGTAGTAGGTAGCTGTCTTGGAACCTGTGTTTGTAAATGAGAGTGACTCACTAACACCTCTGCCACTATTAACAGATCGAGTCAATGTATTGCCACGACTGTTCATAAAATAGAGATCGTAGTCGGCCACAGAAGGAACTACAAGTGATAGAGAAATAGTTTCACCAGCTCTCAACTCAACCTTGAAATAATCCTTGTCAGAGCTTGATGATATGGTTCCAGTAATAACAGCAGGGTAGCTTACAGAGAGCAAGCTTTGTGCGGTAGATAAGCTGTTGTTGCTCTCTATTTCTGAGATTGTAACTGCAGGTGTGTCTACTATTTCGTGAGTCCTTGTATTGAAAGATCTATTTCTACTAGCAGACTCTGCTAAAACGTGAACTGTTAAGTTAACTAATGCTGCAGCCCTCAAAGAGCCACCGTTACTTGCATAGGTGGATATGTAAGGAGAAAGCCCTTTGTGAGTAACAGTCTTTCCATCTATTACAATAGTTGCCACTTCTGAATTTGTAGAAGATTTACTAAAAGATACAATGTCAGGATTTGTTGCAGTTCTTGTTACTGAAGAGCCAGCAAACACCAGAAAGCCAATATCTCCTGTACGGTCATAGAGTGCACGAAATATGTTTTCTTGTTTATCTGGTCTCGTCGTTGAATTGCCAGAATCGGTAAAGCCTATGGCATTGCGAATAAAGGTTGTTGCTGTGGTTGCGCTCAGACTGTAGTTACTTGGATAGTAGGTAACCCTATAATTGAACTTGCTATTGTCTGCTTCTGTTGCGCCAACTATGGAGAGAGAGCCACTGTTACTGCTACCATCGCCTGGATAAGTCACTGCAAGAGTCCCAGATGGAAGAGCAGTAGTGTTTACACTACGTGTAGCCAAATTGTACTTCCATCCGTGTGTTAAGCGATCCAAAACAAGGTTTGTATAAAACAAAGGTCTTCCAGGAATACGAGAAAGTGTACTGTTGCTAGATTCTTTGATAAAGTCTATAGCTCCTACACCTATTACTTCAGCAACACCATTTTTTATGAACAGTCCCGTTTTTTGCTCTAAGCCTACTGCCAAGATCTCACGAGTACCAAAATCTTGTACTGATTTTCCTAAAAGCCCTAATAGCCGCCCCAAACGACCACGTTGTGTGTAATGAGTGTCAACAACAACATTGTCTATGAAAGAGAAGAAGTCGGTATGTATCCCTGATGTTCCCGATAGACTTGCGTCATTTAGGAATGAACTATGAGAATCAGCCAGCACGTCGGACGATATCATGTCCTGTCCACCGCTAAAACTATATTCGGCCAAACTCATTGCGCCTGCACTTGTGCCACCGATTGCGCCATTGCGAGTCTGCACTACAGTTCTTATATGAGATTCAAGTAATGTTTCGTTCCAATCGTCATAATATTGACCTTGGTCACCACCTTTGATGAATATCACATCTGCATTCTGTATCTCGCTGATTGCAGAAGAGTTTGCATCTGCCCTAGAAGCTACCTGGTAGTTCTTTGCTTGC
>JAEUQL010000021.1:0-7773 GCA_016789295.1 Blastocatellia bacterium
GCAGGGTTAAGCCCACCATACCAGTAATTTAACATCAAAACTAGTGCAAAGACGGGTCTGTAGTAAGGGGTCTTTATTATCCGTGCCTGTTCTTTGGAAAAGAAAGCCCAAAGATCTCTGTCTGTAACCCTTGCAAGATTATTACTACTCCAATCTCCAAGAATCTGTGCTGGTTCTATTATCTGAAATAGGTCGTCATAGACAAATCCACACCAAATGGTATTAGAAAAAGAGATAGCTGTAAGCAGTAGAATGTATAAAAGGAGTCTGCTTTGTTCTTTCGGAAAAAAAAGCTTCACAAATGTTTCTCCTAATACCTGCTTTATCCCACAGTCAAAAATACGACGGCACTCTACATTACTCTTGAGTTTCTGTAAATGCAAGGGGTTACACGCCCCATGGTGACGTAAGAGTTAAATATTAAAACATTTGAGCAAGCTACTTAAAGTTTCTTTTCTGAAAAGTTGTTACTGTTACTATAAGGAGGATTGTAATGTAGATCACTGTGTAGATAGAGACATAGGCAATGTCTGCTATTGGTATTCTGTTCTCTGTATGAGCTATCACATTGATGTAATTGAAATTTCCAAGATTAGGAAGTAGGTAATAGATTCCTACTAAAATATATTTTAGTGAAGCTATAGAGATATTATTGGCAAAAAGCAGTATATCCCGACTCAGAGATCCTATTATATAAAGTATCACAGAGAAGACGGTTGAAAGCACTGGTGTTGAGAAAGATGAAAACAGTAGAGCAATGGCAACCATAATAAGTAGTTCAAGGTATATCAGGAAGCCTGCTGGTAGTATAGACCAAGGTATGTCTAGCGTTGCTGTACGTCTGTAGTTGAGTAGTACAAGAGCTGTTACTATAGCCGAGATCATCACTGAGCAGTTGACAAAAAGAGTTGTGCTTAAACCCAAAAATTTTCCAAATAGAAACTCAGGCCGTGTCACAGGCTTTGCGAGCATTGCATAGATTGTGCGTTTATCTATCTCTTTGTAAACAAGACCAGTCCCAATAAATATGGCAATCAAAATACCAAAAAAGAGCATGGAACTTAAGCCCATACGAGTAATAATGAGCTGCTCTTGGTTTATTGACAGTTCTGCCATGAGTAAAGAAGAAGCTATCAGGAGAATTACAAAGAAAAGTAGATTGTAAAGGACTTTGTCTCGAACAGATTCACGAAAAGTGTTTTGAGCTATAACAATTATGTTCTGCATGGTGGTAAATAACAGCTAAAACTACTTCACGAAGGTTAGTTTGTAAATTAATAATTCTCAGATAGTTTTTCAACTATCCGAGAATTTAGAAAAGCTTAGATGTAAAACTAGTTGTTGAGAGCTGGAGAATTTACGTCAGGTGTTACAGTGGCAGTTGTGGATGCACGAATAACACCGGTCTCATCAACGAAGAAGTTGCGCTCACCAGTTCTGGCTACGCCAGTGGCAACTGCTGCATAACCAATGGCTGTGAACTGAGAAAGTGAACCTTGACCATTTGGTAAGGTGACAGCCAAAGTGTAATTGTAACCAGATTTTGGTCCTGGTGTGGCTGGTACTTGTTGGTTACCAATCGATGTTGCACCGCCTGCTACGCCAGCAGCACCTGCGAGGACGCCGTCAATGAAATCTTGTTGGAATAGCTGTGTGGCGTTTCCAAATACACCGTTGCCAATGCCTGACTGATAAGTGGCTTCAGTTGAGTGGAACAAGCGCATTGCTTCTACTGCAGATGCACCGTTTGCTGAACGACGGGATGCCAATAGATTTGGTACTGCGATTGCAGCGATAATTCCGATGATTACTACGACGATGAGCAACTCGATTAGAGAGAAACCCTTTTGATTTTTCATGCTTCTGTGTCTCCTTGTTTAGTCTCTTGTCCCTAAAGATTCTTTGATTTTTTCGCTTAGCCAAAAACTGGATATCAGCGTCTTATATCTGGCTCTATATTCAGCAAGAGCCGTGCCAGTTTGAGGTTTTTGGTGAAAAATTCTTTATCTCTTTCATTTTCAGTTACTTTGCTAGATGAGCAAAATAAGATGATATCTTAAAAAGCAATAGTTTGACAGATCCTGTGATCTATAAGTAACAAATTTTGTTACTCCATAATCTGAGCCTAAGCTATCTCTAATTTGTGCAGCTTCCAAAGTAGCAGCAGATGTTTTTTGGAGTTTCTTGGGTTCTATTGTTGGAATTTTTTCAGCATAATCATCAAGAAACTTCGGCAATTCTTGAAGTTAAGATTCTATTTACTTAGAAACTCAACTTGCTTTTAGTTCTAAACTTAGAGTTATTTTTACGCTATTTTCTTAAGCAGTTATTTATAAATCGGCCTTACTTTAGAGTTCAAAGCATTTCATATTTGGTTTGGAAGATCGGCTTTACCTTACAAATTTTGCTGATCTATACACTTTTTTTCAACGTTCTAGTTTTGGGTCAAAAGTAGAAAATGCAATAATAGCTCTGTAGTACCGCTCTGCAGAGTATTACTCAGTTAAACAAAAAACTTGAATGCTGGATAGAAGTGTGAAAAATTACATCTTTCCTGCATTATTTCTGATGGGTAAGTCGAAATTTGAAAAAGTAATTTGGGATAGACAGACTATGAGCCAGTTTGAAGATATTTCAACACCAACTTATACAGCAGCTACAGATACTACACCTACAAGTGAAAACAGAGAAAGCAATGATTGCACAGAACCTCTCTTCTCTGCACAAACACAGGAGCAAGAAGCTTCCTTGAGCTACACACAGGAAGAAGTCACTTTTTCTCAAACAGAGCATAAAGAGCTAACATCGACTGACTTTGAACTAGTTTCAGAAAAGGATTTTTTATTGGAAGAGCCTACTGAGCTTCCTCTTGTATCTGAATCTTCCGACAAGCTCTCAATGCCACAGCTTTATATTCAAGCAGGACTGCTGAAAGGAAGAGGAATACTACCTGCAGATGACCTGCAAATAGAGACTCTTTTGCCGGAACGAGAAGCGTCCCGCGCCAAAAGCTGGTTTGCTGAGATGCGTGCACTCACAAGAGACTTTCTTTTTGCGGCTGCTACAGCACTGCTAATAGTTATTTTTGTTATTCAGCCAGTCAAAGTTGAGGGTACAAGCATGCTACCCAGACTACATGACAATGAGAGGATTTTTGTTAACAAATTCATCTATCAGTTTGAGAGCATCAAGAGAGGCGATATAGTTGTTTTTTGGTATCCAAAGAATCCAAGCCAGTCTTTTATAAAAAGAGTTATAGGACTACCTGGAGACGAGATCAGAATCACCAATGGGAAACTTTACATAAACAACAAGTTGGAGCCAGAACCTTATCTTTCGCCAGAATTTACTTCAAATGTGTCACCCAACCGCTACTGGATAGTCGATGACCACCACTACTTTGTTATGGGAGACAACAGAGATGCCTCAAACGACAGCAGAGCTTGGGGGCTTGTTCCAGAAAAATATATATATGGCAAGGCAATATTTCGCTATTGGCCACTATCAACTGCAGGAACTCTCACAGACAAATAAGTATAGATTTGAGTAGAAGTTTAGAACTGATTTCTTGCTTCTACTCTTTGCCAATGTCACGGTGAGCTACTCTGACCTTATAGCCTTCTAATAGCAGCCTTTTAGCTATGGTCTCAGCTATCAATACTGAGCGGTGTTGACCCCCTGTACAGCCAAAACCCACTGTCAAATAGCTTCTTCCTTCTTTCTCGTATTTGGGAATTAAAAATTCTAGAAGGTTTAGCAGCTTTTCTATCGTTTCATTAACTTCTGGTTCTTTCATCATAAAGTCAATGACTTCAGTATGTTTTCCAGTCAACTGTTTGAGGTGTGGCACAAAATGTGGATTAGGAAGAAATCTAAGATCAAAAAGTAGGTCAATAGCCAAAGGAAGGCCGTGCTTAAACCCAAAACTCATTAAAGTCAGTGACATACCAACATTATCTGTTGCTGAGAATAGATCAACAAAATATCTGCGTAAAGTGTGTACTGTGTGGTTTGATGTATCAACCACTATGTCTGCCAAATCTCGGATGGGGGAAAGAAGTTTCTTTTCTATCCTTACAGCTTCTAGTAGGTTGTCTGTTGTTTCATAGAGTGGGTGTGGCCGCCTCGTCTCGGAAAACCTTCTTTGAAGAGCTTCATCACTTGCTTCTAGAAACATCAGTCTTGTTTCTATGCCTTCTTGGAATTTCAGCTCTTCATAGATCGGAGTGAACTGCGTCAAAAAATGCCTCTCTCTGGCATCTATGACCAGAAGAGCTTTGGTTATGTTATCCTGGGTTCGTTTGCAAAGCTCTACAAACTTAGGAATAAGAGCTGTTGGTAAATTATCAACACAAAAATAACCTAAGTCTTCAAAAACTTTTGCTACAGTTCTTTTGCCAGAACCACTAAGTCCTGTAATTATGGTTAGTTGTAGTGTCATTCACATACCAATTCTTTATAAGTTTAAGAGAACTATACAAATGGAAAAAGCCACAGCTTGGCTGTGACTTTTTCCAAAAACAATTCTACATCCAACACGCATTCTATGGCTCTATGAGGCCAAAATTCCCATCTTTTCTTTTGTAGATTACGCCTATTCTATCTGTTTCTGAGTCTCGAAAGACAAGAAACTGATCGTCCGATTCACTCACAATAGTTGCAGCTTCTTCAGGGGTCATAGGTTTTATTGCATACCTACTTGAGCGAACTATACGCTGTTCACCTTGCTCATCATCACTACTCTGTTCAAGACTTTCTAACTCTTCATCTTCTGTGACTACAGGTGTTTTGGAGACACTCTTAGTCTGCCTTTTAAGGGTAGTCTTTTTTTCTTTCAGTTTTAAGACTTGACGCTCAAGTTTTTCGACTGCCTGAGTGATAGCAGTGTACATATCGTCTGTCTCTCCAAGGGCTGTCAACTCTTGATCGCGCCACCTAAAGACTATCTCTGCCCTATGTCGATGTTTTTCAACATCAAGTATTATGTGAGCTTTTCCTGCAGACTCGAAATCAAACACCTTTTCTATCTTCTCAAGCTGCTCTTTAGTATGCTTCTTTATAGCTTCTGAAACATCTACATGCCGCCCTGTAAACTCAACTTTCATGGAACCACCTCCCAAGCTGTAAATAGCTAAATTTAACTACAAAAGAGCAAGATCTCGACTTGATGGCATTAAATGACGGATCGGCGCTCTCTGGAACCAGGTATATTCATCTGGTCGCGATACTTGGCCACAGTACGCCGCGACATCTTCATCCCATCTTTGGCAAGACGCTTTGCTATCTCATCGTCTGTCAAAGGATTTCGAGAATCTTCTTCTTCTATCATCTTTTTGATTTGAAGTTTAATAACTCTTGTAGAAACCTCTTCTCCGTCTTCGTTAACCATTCCTTCAGTGAAAAATCGACGTAACTCTATAACTCCTTGTGGAGTGTGTGCATATTTGCCATTAACTACACGTGAAACTGTAGAGAGATGCATCTCTATATCTTCAGCTACGTCTTTGAGCATCATAGGTCTTATATATTCAACGCCTTTATCCAAAAACTCTCTTTGGCGTCTGACGATGGACTCACATACTCTGTATATTGTCTGACGCCGATGCTCAATGTTTTTAAGTAGATCAACAGCCGACCTAAATCTATTTTTTATATAGTCTCTAGTCTCTTTGGTTGTGTCATTCGATTCAAGGAGCCTTCTATAGTGAGAATTTATTCTGAGTTGTGGCATTCCCTCGTCATTGAAGTGAATGTAGTACTCTTCATCTATCTTCTCTATGTAAACTTCTGGCTCAATGTAATGTGTACTCTGGTTCGTATACTTGCGTCCTGGATATGGCTCCAATTTCTTGATCACATCCATTTCTTGGCGGATCTCGTCCAGAGTCACATTTAGTTCTTTGGCTATTTCCGGCAGGCGAAACTGCTGAAGCCTGTCAAGATAATTTGATATCAATCTATAGGCAAGACGATCAGTCAAACCCATCTGCTCTAGCTGAACAAGCAGACATTCTCTCTTATTTAAAGAAGCAACTCCAACAGGGTCAAAAGACTGAACTGCAAATCTCGCTTCTTCAACTGTGTACTCTGTCCAACCACCCATTTCAGCTATTTCTTGGATAGTTGCATCCAAATAACCGTCATCATTGAGATTGCCTATTATCGCTTCAGCAGCATCTCTAAGTTCTCCGTACAGATCAGAGAGTCTAAGCTGCCAAAGCAGGTGTTCGGACAAAGTCAATGGCCTACTCAAAAAGTTTTCATAAGAGGGTCTTTCCCGGTCATCATATTCATACTCTGTCGTCTTGTAACCGGGATCTAGATACTCTTCAAACGTAGTTCCAAAATCGATCTCCTGAAAAGCATCAGGATTTATTTCTGGCTCAGATTCAGAATCATCATTACTAGTGCTAGAAGTCTCAAAAGATTGTTGCTGATTTGGCAGTGTTTCTGTAGTGCGAGTTTCCAAGGTGGAAGTTCTGTCATATGTTACAGAATCTTCACTTTCTGAGAGATTTTCTACACTTTCTGAACTACTTTCCACTGTAGTTGGCTCATCAAGTTCTAACAGAGGGTTTTCTATAAGCTCCTGAGTTACCATCTCATTAAGCTCTAATTTTGTCATGCTCAAAAGCTCTATGCGCTGCCGCATTTGTGGCGTGAGCACTAAGTTCTGTCTGAGGCTTGTTGTTAAATTTGGCTTAATTGACATCGCTGAATCCTTACAGGAGTTTAAAAGTTATCAAAAATTCAATCTCTCTCCTTGACGTAAAACAGACATAGTCACATCCTAAAATTTTCACCCAGATAGACTCTGCGAACTTCTGGATCAGAAGTCAGCGTATCCGGAGTCCCTGAGCGAAATATTATACCGTTGCTGATTATATATGCTCTATCAGTTATTGCTAGCGTTTCACGTACATTATGGTCTGTTATGAGCACTCCTATGCCACGTGCTTTCAACTTCTTAACTATCTGTTGTATATCTATGACAGCTATTGGATCGATGCCTGCAAAAGGTTCATCGAGTAGAATAAAACTAGGCTCCAGGCTTAAGCACCTTGCGATCTCGACACGTCTCCTTTCACCGCCAGAAAGAGCATAACCTTTGGTATTTCTAACGTGTGCTATATCAAGTTCAGCAAGTAGACACTCTAGTCTTTCTTGGCGTTCTCTTCTAGAAAGTTCCAATGTTTCGAGAATTGCTAGTATATTCTTCTCAACTGTCAGCTTACGAAAGATAGAAGGTTCTTGTGGCAGATAAGAGATGCCTCGACGAGCACGTAGATACATGGGTAAGCTAGTGATATCTTTATTACCAAGTCGTATCCGACCTGCATCTGGTTGCTCTAAGCCAACTATCATGTAGAAGCTGGTTGTTTTACCAGCTCCGTTAGGACCCAAAAGACCAACAATCTCTCCTCTGTCAACTTCTATTGAAACAGAGTTGACTACACAACGACCTCTGTAAGATTTTTTTAAGCCTTCTGCAGAAAGAGCCAAAGAAGGTTTATCAAGCTGTATCTGAGAAGGTTCGTAGGATTTTTGAGGAATTTCTAAAGATTGAACGGTCATAATTTTCCCAGCAGCGGATTCTACTGCTACAATGTCCTCAGCCTTGTTGCTCACTCACATACTCCCGAACAGACATTGCTTTAACTTATAAATTTAAGGTCGAACTTCATGCGTTGATCTGATGCGCTTCACACCTTGCTGGTCATCGACTAGAATCTTATCATTGCCACCTATCAAAGTCAATCTTCGCCCTGTCAC
>JAEUQL010000021.1:7783-16071 GCA_016789295.1 Blastocatellia bacterium
AACCTTGTTGATCAGAATAGACTTTTGCACTGTTGCCAGCTATTACAGTACGATCCTCTGCAGCATTGTACTCAGCTCTGTCTCCTTCTGCACGACGACCAGGCTGAGTAATGATGACCTTATCATGGGCTTCCATACGTTCTATTTCATTATTTTTACTTAGAAAAATTTTTACCTGTTCGGCTTCAAGTTTATCTACGCCTTGATTTACCTTCACCCCTGTTCTGTATTCGACTATTCTGTCGCGGTCAGAATATGTCAAGCTTTCTGCAGAGGCAAATACTGGAACAGTTTGTGTCTGGTCTTTTGCTTGACGCAAACCCTTCTTTCCTGTCTTCCAGAGAGCAGAAGATACGTTGCCAGTAGCAACCATTCGTTGACCGTCTTTATAAAGCTCAATCTTATCAGCACGTACAAAGTTATCTTCTTGCCAAGCCCGAGCATCACCTGTGTATGTGATCTCACCACGTTTATTGAAGCTGTGGGACTCGTTGGCTGTTATGAATATAGGTGACTGCATGTTCTGAAAAGGAGCTGCTTGACCAGTAGATGTGGGGCTATAGTAAGTAGATCTTACGTGGCCACGCGCAAAACTTTCCTGCTTTAATGTTAAAAGGTCTATCTCATCTGCTTGTGTGCGAGCTTTGTTATCCCAGACAGCTACTTTTCCACCTCGTAGCTCTATCTTCTCTTCTAAAGAATCATAAACAGCAAGCTCAGACTGTGCGTTACGTTCGCTTTCATTGTACTTAAAAGAGCCTTCTTGAATTGCTTTTGTAATATCGCCAGTCTCTTTGCTAAAGAGAGCTTCTGCTCTATTGCTTTCTGTAGTTCTCACTCTAGGAACGGCTCCATAGCTTGTGGAGATAAGTTTTACTCTGCCTTCAGCCAACAACTTTTGGGCAGCAGAACTGTTTTCGTAGAAAACAAGAGTGGCTTTTTGAGACTCCATAGAACGGCTCTCTGCTCCATCTACTTGCTGCACAGGTAAGACTTTCAAAACCACTTCTTTCCTAGCTTCTGCACGCTCAGGGAATTTTCCACCAGGTTGATAAGAGAGTTCCAGTTCTTCAGTAGTCAATTCTTTCTGAGATGGATTTGGTGAAGAAGATGTCGCTACAGGTGCATCTAACTTCAACCATACATTCCCCCAGGCTCTCAAATTCTGTATCTCGTTGCCAGAAACTCCAGGCGTGGTAGTGACCTCCAATTTGTCAGCCTTCAAATGCCGATCAGCTTGTCCAACACTGTCAACTTCAGCTTCTCCTCTAGCTTCGGCTTTAGTCAGGCTACTTGTCGAATCAAAATGGAAATCTATCTCTTTTGCACGAATTTGACCATAGAGTTCAGGTTTTTTACTGTCAATAAGGCTCTCACCACGTGCTTCTAGCCTCTCTATTTTGTCTTCTTTTGCAAAAAGAAATGCTGTCATAGCTGAAGCACTCAAGGAACGGTCTGGTTCTGCTATCTTTGCTAAACCACGAAGCTTTATAGTTCTGTTTTTTCCATCATATTCCGCCCAGTTACCAGTAATCTCTATTGAGTTCTCTTTTGGGTCTGGCTCTTTCTCCTTATTTTTTTTCTTGTTCTCTTTATGGTCTTTGCTAAGAGAAGGTTGAGGCTTTTCTTTCTTATCAGAGTTTTTCCCTTTACTGTTGTTTTCACTCTCTTCTTCTTCAGCCGACTTAGGCTCAATCGTTATATCTACCTTTGAATTCATTTGTAGGCGTTGAAGACGGGAGTCGAGAAACATTCCTTCACAGCTACCTTTTATGCGGTCGCGTTCAAACTCAACCTTTTCTGGACTATCGGCTTGTTCAGTCTGTTGGTTGTAGTTGAGCTTGTTGCTTTTCACCTTGAGTCCATCAGATGTCTCAACGTAGACATCTCCTTCAAATTGGACTTGGGCTTTTGACTGGTCATAAAGGCAAGTTTTGGAAGTGATAAAACCAGAGGGTGCTCCAGCAGAATCAAAAGTTTCAAGCTTGACATCTAAAAGCTCATGATGGCCATCACCAAAAACTTTGTCTTTTGCTGCTGTTAAAATGTAGCGATTTCTGTTGCCTTCGTGATGGACATATTTGAACGAGTTGAAGTCTGCTACAAGTTGGCCTTGAAGCTGAGTGGATTTCTTTTCTGTTTGGTTTGGAGTAATGTTTACTCGTGTCACAAGGTTGATAGCAAGTTGTATAGTAACTCCCAAAAAAACAATTATTGCAATAATTTTGGCAATGAGTGGTAGACGCGATCTTATCATCACTTTGTTACTCCAACTTTCATATCTTTTATTGATATCTGTATTTGGGAAGGAGACCAATAATTTTCTCCTAAAGAAAACACTAAGTCCAACTCTTCACTTCTAGAAGAAAATTTTTGTTCTGTGACAGCTCCCCACCAAACTGCGTCAAGCACGTGCCCTCTGTGCGAAAGGGCAAATTTCAAGTGTTTTCCTTTAAATAACTTAGGCCCATCTACAATCTTTACACCTCTAGCAAGAAAGAGGGGATATGGATTTCCTACACCAAAAGGCTCTAAAGACGATATCTCTTTTATTAGATCCTGATTGATCTCGGCAAAGCTAAGTTCTGTATCAATATCAAGGGATGGTGTAAAGTCTTGTTGTTGGTTTTCTTTGAGCTTTTCAGTTGCAAACTTTCTTAAGCTCTCTTTCAGAGAGTCTATCAAGTCTGCTTTTATAGTAAGCCCTGCAGCCTGGGAGTGTCCTCCATAACGTTCGAAGAGTTCTCTGCAGTTATTGAGGCCATCCAGAAGAGAGAAGCCTCTTACAGAACGTCCAGAACCATATCCAATATTGCCTTCTATTGATATAACAATAGCTGGTTTATGTATCTTTTCTACAATCTTTGACGCGGCTATTCCAATAACTCCTCTGTGCCAGCCTTCTGCTGCAAGTACTATGACAGGGCTTTCAAAAACTGAAGGGTCTTTTTCAAGCCTTTCCATCACTTCACCAATAATCTCTGCTTCTGTTTTTTGACGGACAAAATTCTGCTCATTCAGCTCTTGCGCAAGCTTTGTTGCTATTTTTGGATCAGCAGCAGTGAATAGTTCTACAGCAGCACTGGCCCCCCCCATCCTTCCAACAGCATTTATGCGGGGAGCCAGCTTAAACCCTATATCATTGCAGTTTAAGGATCGACCGGAAATACCTGCTACTTCAAGCAGAGCTTTCAATCCAAAGTTGTTAGCAGAAGACAGACCAACAAGCCCTCTTTTAGCAATCACTCTGTTTTCGCCAAGCAAGGGAACCATGTCTGCTATGGTTCCTATGGCAGCTATTTTCATCAGGGATTCTATAGATCCTATTTCACATTCTTTTCTATTTTTATTAAAAGGTTTGTACTTTTCTATCAAAGCCTGTGCAAGCTTAAAAGCAACCCCACAGCCAGCAAGATTCTTTTCTGGGTAGAAGCAATCGGATCGTTTTGGGTTAAGAACGGCTACTGCTGTTGGAATGTCGCCTTCTGGAGGGTGGTGGTCAGTAACGATCACATCTATTCCTGAAAGACGTGCATAATCGATCACACTGTGGGCACGTATCCCGCAATCTACGCTGATCAAAAGTGTATAGCCTTCAGATCTCGCCCAGTCAATGCAGTTCTCTTTCATTCCACATCCATCTACTAATCGTTGAGGAATATAATAGCCAACAGATGCTCCTATCGACATAAGGCAGTGCTTCAAGATCACTGTTGCCATAGTCCCATCAACATCGTAATCGCCATGTATGAGAATCTTCTCCTTTTTCTCTATTGCTCTTTTGATGCGCTCAACGGCTACGTGCATATCAGCCATCAAAAAAGGAGAGTTTAGATCATTTATTGAAGGGGATATGAATTTTTCAGCAACTTCTGGTGAGTCTATTCCACGAATAGCTAAAATGCTTGCTGTTGTCTCAAAAAGACCTAGAGTATGGGCTATAGTGAGCACCCTTTCTCGATTATACCTACATAGGTTCCACCTTTTATCCTTGCTTACTTTAACACCCATCTACTCAGTCCAAACCTAGCATACATGCAGAATCGGTAACACCCTACAATATTTTATTTGTAGATCAAAAATAACTAGAGGCTAAGTTTAGCACAGTAGAGTCTAAATGCCGTACACTCGCTTGCTGCGCTAACTTGATCTCAAAGATGGGAGTTTAGAACCTTCTGGAAGTTTCTGAAAGGCTATCACGACCACAAATAGCAAAAATATTTTACGATTTCTTAAAATCAGCTTGCCTCACTCTAAGAGGCTGTGTAGAATCTTAGTACTTATTAGGTAGATAGCTGCTGCAAAATCCAATATCTCCAATCTGGTTTTATTGTCTATTTTGCATCCACCGATAATAGCAAACCGAGGCGAAAGCACGGGGCGCAAAGTCATCAGCCTAAGTCTTTAGCAGATATGGTTGGATGGTTGCCGAAGTGGAGGCTTGACATTGAGGATCTCCGTCTTGTAACCCTTGTAGCAAAAGCTACTCAGTTCAAGTATCTTCAAAAGCTCCCCGTACACTTCGGCTTATACTCTTTTGCTCATACTCTTTCGTTAGAGGAGATTTCTATATGGCCACTTTTCGATTAAAAAGTTTCAGCCTTCTCCTAACATTTTTCTTTGCTACTTTACCTTCTGGTTATGCACAAAAGTCTACAGATTTCCCCAGCCAGCCTAGTTCAGAACAGGCTTCTTCAGAAGAGAAATATTCCTTACCTGTAGCACAATCAATGGAAGAGTATAAAGCCTACAACCTGCTTACTGAATTGAAAAAGTCAGAGGAGATTACTGCAGCGTCATACAAGTTTCTGCAGGATTTTTCAAAAAGCCCTCTCAGATTCCCTGTGTATCAGAACCTTGTTACAGCACACATAAAGCTCAGTGAACTCGATAAGGCGTTTGAGGTTGGAAAAAAGGCTATTACAGAATATCCTGACCACCTGCTCGTCATGACACAGTTGGCTTCTATTGCCAGTTGTCAGGCACTAACGGGTAACAGCCAATTTGCAGCCGAAGGCTCAGATTATGCGGCCAAGGCCATGAAGTTTCTGGAAAGTGGCACAACTCCTTATGGATACAAAAAGCAAGATTGGCAAAAATACAGAGCATCCTATCTCTATGATGTTTCTTACCATAATGGAGTGTTTGCCTATCTAAGCAACAAACCTGAAGAAGCAGCAGGCTTTTTTCTTCAGGCTCTCACCATACGCACACAAGACCCTTACCTTTTTTTCTTACTGGCAAAAGTTGAAGTGAGCTTGTACGAAAAAGGGGTTGCTAACCCTTTACCAATCAAGCAACCAGAAACCAACAGGGTTGTTGGAGAGATGAGTAAGGCTAAAACACTATTTGAGCAGATAGTTCAGACCTATGCAGAAGCAACCGTGCTTGCTGAACTACTAAATCAGAATGGACAGTACAAGCCACTACAAGACTCTATTAGCTATGATCTTCAAACTTTAGAAAAGATCATGCCTACCTTAAAAACCGAGTTTATGCGTTGTTCAGACATTGTGCGTCAGCAGACACCAGATATGGTGGCAAAACCGCCAACAGTAGCGAATTCTACGGATCGCCCCTAGCGAGGGTCTACATCTTGAGCACCGAGACCCGACGCAGATAACACGTGCTACCTTGCCAGCACGTGTTACTTCAAGAAAAAGTTAGAAAATAGATATAAATCCTTGACGTTATTTGACCAAAAAATATAGTATCAGCATATTGTCAATATGTTGTCAAAAATACTGTTTTAGTTAAAGGGAGTTTCTGTCATGAGCATCAAGAAATGGAGTAAATTTGCTGTCTGCCTTGTTATTACTCTACTTTCAGTTTCCCCGCTTATAGTGCATGCGCAAGAATCACAAAATACAGCCACTGAAAAACGTGTTCTTCCAACGGCTGATCGAGAAGAATACCGTATCTATAATGAACTTGCTGCATTGAAATCTCCAGAAGAGATTTTGAGTCGTTCAGAAAGCTTTTTAGCAGAATATAAATCTAGTGATCTAAGACCCGTTGTGTATCATAATATGGTTTTAGCTGCTATCCGGCTGAATAATCTCGATAAAACGTTTGAAATAGCTAAAACAGCACTATCAGAATTTCCTGATCATATACTTGTTTTGACCCAACCAGCTTCAACGGTTGCCAGTCAGTTAATGGCAACAGATAGTCCACATATAGACGATGCAGAAGAGTTTGCAAAAAAAGCTATCCTTTTGATAGAACAAGGAAAGATGCCTTATGGCTACAAACTTAGCCAGTGGAGATCTTACAAGAGTACTCTTTTGGCAGACCTCTATCAGGCCACAGGAGCTATTGCTCTCAAAAAAGAGAAGCTAGAGGATTCAATAAAGATGTTGGGTAAGGCTGCATTTCTCAATCCATCTTCTGCATACCTACACTTTTTGCTCGGACGTGCACAAGTGAAACACTACCAGAATGGTGTACGCACTGCTGTTGAGTATGCTTCCAGCCTCAAGCAACCATCTCTACTACTTGAGCAGATAGCTCACACATACACTCGTGCACTATCTCTCACAGAATCAGAAAATCAGAAGTCTTTGAGAGCTTCCATAGAGTATGATATGCAGACGCTCGATCAATCCCTCGACACTACTACTAAAGCAGAATTTGCAAAAACGATTGCGGCTGCAAAAGCTGATGCTGCTTTAGTGGCAAAACCACCAGCTCCTGCAACAGGTAGTGAAAGACCATAGATTTTTACATCCTCCCCGTTTTGAAAAACGGGGATTCCTTAGTATCGACGCTAAAACAGTACGCCTAGTATTGAAAGGAACTCTCAGTTGAGAAGGTTCGCCTTTCAATAGCTGAGGCCAACGCCAGGCTTGCAGAAAACCCTTCCGCCTGCAAGAGATGGTTCATTAAGCTTCTCTGTTATAGCTTTGCTGGTTTTAAGTCGATATTTGTAAGCTTGCAACATAACTCTATATTTCATTCACAATCTTGATGCTTAGCATACACTATCAAAATTAGACCAGATTTTGTCCCCTTTACAGGCGATCCGTTTTTCTATCCTTGGCATAAATGCCAAGGTCTTAAAAGCACGTAAGCGATAAAAGAATTTCTGATACTCTGTGCACTAGTGACTACTTGAACACAGAGTATCTCAGAAAATCTTTAAGATCCAAAAATGTCTTCTAAGCTTGCGTCTTTTGATTCTCAGCTAGTATTATTGCAAAAACGTCCGAATCTTCTCTAATTTTTTCAAAACGTCCGGAATCTATGAAAGAGTGCCCTTCTTGCAGGCGCTGTTACGACGACAAATCTAATTTCTGTCCCATTGATGGCATTGGCTTGACCCTTAGCCTATCTGGGCCTCGGTTATTGGGAGGAAAGTACCGACTTGAAAGACTCATTGCTCGTGGTGGGATGGGGGCGATCTACCAAGCAGTACAAGAAGAGCTTTCACGGTTGATTGCAATAAAGGTGCTCAACCCAGAGTTTGTTAATAACCCAACAGCTCTAGAAAGGTTTCGTCGTGAAGCTCTTGCCTCAGCTAACCTCAAACACCCTAATATTGTAACTATTTATGACTTTGGTGTAACTCCATCGGGTAGTTCATTTATAGCTATGGAGTTCTTAAAAGGTCGGTCATTGAGTGTTCTTTTAGAACAAGAAGGAAAGCTTGGCCTTGATAGAACGTTGAAGATCATAGAACCAATATGCCAAGCACTCACAGAAGCGCATCATAAAGGCATCATCCACCGAGATCTTAAGCCTGACAATATAATGCTTGAACAGAGTGGAACAAATGAAGTTGTCAAGGTAGTAGATTTTGGATTGGCAAAACTTAAACAGCGTGCTGAACAGAGAAGGATTACAGGTAACCTAGTTGTTGGGACTTTCGACTATATGTCTCCAGAACAGTGCCAATCCCTTGACCTCGATCCAACTTCTGATATCTACTCTCTAGGAGTGATGCTCTATGAGATGCTCACAGGTCGAGTCCCTTTTCATAGCCAATCACGCTTGGCTACGATATACCAACATATAAACGAACCACCAAGGCCGCCTCGTGAATTTGCCCCTGAAATTCCACAATTGGTAGAGAGTGTTATCTTGAAAGCTCTTGCCAAAGATCCAAGAGATCGCCAGCAGTCTTCTAAAGAGCTTTTTGAGGAATTGGTAGAAGCCTCTCAAGATGTAAGTCTGGCTTCTGGAGTATCGAATAGACAACAACGCCTGCTAGAGGATACAGGAAAACTTATTAAGCCTGAAGCAGAACGCAAAAAGATTAACTCTGCGTTAAAAAAGCATCTAGTTTT
>JAEUQL010000220.1 GCA_016789295.1 Blastocatellia bacterium
ACCTGTGCGGAGTTTTCCAAGAGTAGTTCTTTCTAGTGTTTCTGCAGAAGTATCAAAAACAACCGTTCTGTGATTTATCTTAACAACTGTTAAACATACACCATTTATTGCTACACTGTCTCCTATTTTAAGATCATCCAAAACCAGAGACGCTTCAACGGTCAACTGCCCTCCCTGTGGACTTGAGCTGATGTAGAGAAGTTTTCCAACTTCTTCAACTATTCCTGTAAACATCTTTAAGCTCCAAGCTGTATAGCTTCATCTCTTTTTTTTATATGCTCCATCATCAGATCTACTACTTGATTGGGTGATAGATTTGAAGTATTGAGTTGTATTGAGTCTGTAGCTGGTCTTAGCGGTGCATATTCCCTTTTACTATCCCTACTATCTCTTTCTTCTATCTCTTGAAGGGTTTCTTGTAGTGACATATGCTCTCCTCTTGTAACCTCTTCGAGATTACGCCGACGTGCTCTTTCAATAAGATCGGCAAAAAGAAAGAACTTGACTTGTGCTTGTGGGAAAACGTGTGTACCAATGTCACGACCATCCATTACTACACCGCCATCTCTACCTAGATATCTTTGTCGCTCTACAAGAAACTGCCTAACAGAATTGATGGCTGAAACGATAGATGCACTTTGGCTTATCTGTGCAGTGCGTATTTGATCGGTGACATTTTCGCCATTGAGTACTACTTGTAGGTTGTAAGGATCTCCCTTCAAGTCTATTTCTATCTTTTTGAGCAGTTTAGTTATTTCTGATTCATCAGAGAGAGAGACGTTATTTCTAAGCAGAAAAAGTGCAACAGCTCTGTACATTGCACCAGTATCTATGTAGAGGTAACCAAGTCTGTTTGCTAAAGCTTTTCCTGTAGTGCTTTTACCTGACCCAGAAGGTCCATCAATTGCTATTATAAGTTTCTTCATCTCGATTATATGTCAAAAGTATCATTGTAAGATCGTCTGTTTGTGGAGTTCCTGCTGCAAAAGAGTCTACATCTTTACATATCTCTTCAAGCAGGTCAGACACCGAAAGATCTCTTTTGTCTTGTATTGTGGTAGCCAGTTTTTCTGAACCAAACTCGACTCCGTGCAAGTCTGTTGTCTCCACGACTCCATCTGTGTAGAGCAGCAGAATATCTCCATCGACCAGATCAACTGCCTCTTCTTCATATTCTGGGTGAGGCATGATGCCAAGTACCATACCACCAGAACAGAGTTCACGTACCTTTCCATCAGAAGATACTACAAGGGGTGGGTTGTGACCAGCGTTGGAATAGACCAGAGTTGCTTTTTCGGTGTCAATTATTGCATAAAATAGCGTTACAAAGGTACTGCTTCCCGTACATTTGTAAATAACTCTGTTTACGCGCTTAAGTAGATCTTTAGGTGAGATCTCTTGTTGAGTCTGTGACTGCATAATTCCTTTTATCATTGTCATGTAAAAGGCTGCAGGTATACCTTTGCCAGAAACGTCTGCAATTACTAAGCCAAGTCTATTCTGTCCAAGCTCTATAAAATCGTAGTAGTCTCCACCTACTTCATACGCTGGTTTGCAGATAGTTGCTACTTTGATGTAGGAGCAGCTTGGAACTTGTTGTGGAAGAAACTGAAATTGGAGTTGACGCGCTATTTCTATGTCGTGCTCTATTCTTTCTCTCGACTGGAGTCTTGTTATGTAGTCGGGTACAAAATCTGATCGATAAACTCTTTTATCTTTGGCTATATAGTGTCCAGCTATTGCAAGGCCAGAAACCAGAAAGAAGGCTGTAACTCCATTGAAGAAGTATGCTTGATTACTGCTAGTAAGTAGTTGTACAGTTCCAAGACACGCAAAGTTGGCAAAGACTGCTACTACTACTGTAACTAGGTCATAACGAAATGCTAGATAGCAGAAAGTTGCTGTAGTGATAATTGCAAAAGGTAAAAAACTTACAACTCCTGAATAGAAATCACTTGTGGAAGAGATGGCTATTAGCCAGATAATACTTGTGACAGTAGCAGCGTACTTTACAGTCAGTTTTAAGCGTGTAAGTGTAGCAATGAAGAGCATGAGATAGCCAAACACTATTGCAACGCTCAAAGATCCAAAAAAGACCCATATACCAGAAGCGGCACCGGTCAAAGGAGATATGAAAGCTTGGTGTGAGTAACCACCAAAACGAACTACAATGAGATCTGTTATAGATACCAGACCAGTTAAGATCAGTCCTGCTCCAAATCCTGTCAATACGGCTTGACCAACACTGTTTAAACGAAAATGTCCTTGAATAATAGCATCCGCGTTTGACAACTTTTCAGGCCATATCTGTCTAACCAATGAATCATTTAATGCAACTAATGGAGTTGACAACATCAATAGTATTAACCAGATAAAAGTAGAGCTAGAAAGTAAATAGAAATTTTCCCTCACCGCTACAGTTATCTCTTCGTTCATTAAGGAAGGTAGCTTCGAGATGATGATGGCTATTATTGGAAAAGTGACTATTGCAGAATATGTAAAGCTAAACTGGAAATCTATTGCATCTCGCCTCAACTGCTTGATGATGAGCCATAGACAGAAGACTAGACCTGTAATCGACAGCAATACTCTCAGGACAAAAGCTAGTCTCCAAAAGATAGACCTACTTTTATAGCTTTCTGGAATATTGAACTCTATTCCATAGTAGGAGATCTGCTCACCTACTACTTCAAGCACAACCTTCTGCTCAAGCTGAGCAATTTCTGATTCAATAGGCCATTCAAATCTGTGTAGCTTGGCTGTTTTACCATCAATCGTGACTTCTGTTTCACTAATCTTTGGCTCTTCCATCTTTGATGGAGAAAAAGTTTTATCATCTGTGAGAAGCAGTTGGTGTAGTTCTGCCCATTCTGTAGCCATCTCCAGGAGTTGACGCTTTGTTCTTGGTCTACTTTCTTCTGGAAGCTTTGGTCTCTGATAGAACTGAAACCAGTTTCCTCTCTCATCAATCCTTACCAGAGCGTTGCTTATCTGGTTGTAGTCTTCTATCCTCATCACTGTAGAAGTAGGATTTTCCAATGCTGTTGTGTGCTTGTCGCTTTCGCGTAGCTCGATCTCCCAAAAAATCCCAGCAACTCTTGAAGAAAGGACTTCGTTACCGAGACTAACACCTAAAGTATCTCTTATATATATGATAAGCTGCTTATCTTCACCTGCAGTAACCGTCACAAGCTTGTCTTGGGTTTTTAGATTGAAAGATTTCAATTGCCCAACCCCAACTGCATATGCTTCAGAAGGTTGCAAGCTCCTTCTGGTCGCGCTGGCAAAAGAGTAGGGGCTAAATAGTAGCAGTGTCAGCGTGAACCCCAGAAAACCAAATACCAGCAACCAAAGTAGCGAAGCAGAAAGCTTGTTGGCTGAAAAGTCTTGGGTAGATAGCTTGCTCATAAGAGGTTAACTTTAACGTGCAAATGTCTAGAGGGTCAACAAAAGGTCTTACAGAAATTGATTTATCTGTTGGCAGTTTGGACTAATATGTTTTATTCCTTCCTTTTGGCTGTAAGTTATTCATTTTATAGTACACTTGACAGCTTTTAATGTTGTGTTACAATCTCTTTACTTTTTGTCGAGGCTGCAGAAGTCTCAAATCCTTAAAAGTTTATACTGCATAGTTGATATGTGGGTATACCCTCAGGCTCAGGAGCATCTGATGAAACAAGCTGCTTGGTCTTTATTGGCTCTGTTTTTTGTCTCTATTCCTTGGGCTTTTGCAGAAGCTGCTACACCTGCTTATCCAGGGGCTATTTCTGGAACTGTGAAAGATGCTTCTGGAAGACCTCTTGTGGGAGCTATTGTTAGCGTTTACGATTCAGAAGTTGCCAAAGAGACACTTAAGTCTACAAAGACCGATAAGCAAGGCTATTTTGTAGCCGAAAATATCCTCCCTGGAAGTTACTTGTTACGTGCTACAGCAGAAGGGTACAAAACTGCTCTCATATCAACAGCAACTGTCACTCCAAACAAAACTGCAATATTTAATTTTACCTTGCGCCGGGTAAGTGAGCTGATAAGCCAACAGGAAGAAGCTGAAAGTTATAGAAAAATCCTCAGAAGAAATAGACACATTTTCCAGCTAGAAGATGTAGTGGTTGCTCAGGAAAAACAGCAAGAAGATAAAACTCCATTTGTAAGTAGGCCACACGGACTGCTCAACCTCTACACAGTCTCCTCATTTTCTACAAATCTGGCTCCTGCTAGCTATTCTGCAGTAGATTTCGCTGTTGCACAGATGCTTTCCCAAGATGTGGAACTGCTAATTTCTGGTCAGACCGGTTCAGGTGCTTTTGCCCCACAACGTGCAGAGATTGAGACCTCTATTCTTGCTGACAATGACCATCAGGTAAGTTTCTCACTTGGATACAGTCACCTTCCAAGGTTTGGTTCCAACCTTGAGAAGACAAGAGCTATCAATCAATACAACTTTTCTGTAACAGACAAATGGCGTACAACAGACCGCATAATTCTTCTCTATGGCTTTGATTACACAAGATTTGATGGACTGGTTCATGACAACCAGATAAATCCACGCCTTGGCTTGGATTTTCAGCTTACAGGACAAGATAACCTCTATGCTTCAGTCTATTCACCTTCAGAGACTGGCAGCGAGAGGGTTGCAGAGTTTGAAACTTCTAAAGCTCTCTTCTCTGATTCTGTAGAGCCTGCATTCTTTACATCAAACATACCTGTTGAGCAGAAACGGCGTTATGAGTTTGGTTACCTACACACTTTCAAAGACAGAAGCCAGTTTGAAACTGCAGTCTTTTTTGACAATTTTGTTGGACGCAGTGTTGGGTTACTCAGCAGTAACGGTCTAGAATCTTCAGAGGAGGATAGCTTCTCGTCCATTTCTCAGAATGGTTCTTCCAGAGGTATTAGATTTATCTTTACAAAACCTATATCTAGAAACATTTCAACAAGTGTTGGTTATGCCTTTGGCCAAGGACAGCAGTTTGAAGTATCACCAGAAGGGCAGCCTGTTCTATCAGTTGGCTACTTCCACGTTTTAACGGGTAAAGTTGACACTCAGATCGAAACTACAAGAACAAGAGTATCGACTGTACTAAGGTTTTCAAGCCCCAGAGCAATCTTTGCAATAGATCCATTTCAGCAGCACCTGAAAACACTCGATCCAAATATCAGCATATATATAGCTCAATCTGTACCAATGTTTGACTTCGTTCCTGGAAGATGGGAAGCCGTTTTGGATGTTAGAAACCTTCTGGATAGGACTTACAAAGAAGGGGACTTTAAGTTGGCAGTGGGTCGCTACTGGCGTACTGTCAGAGGAGGTATTTCTGTAAGATTCTAATACTCTACAAAAACTTGTATAGCTTACAAAAAAATGGATGCTAAATATTATATTCTGTTCCTAAAAAAGCCTTTTCTCTTTTCTAATCTACAAGTTAACTATTATCTTATCTCTGGCATCTTTTTTGCTTATAAAAGAAAGTTTTGAGAAATCTCTATTGTTAATCCATCAAACATATTTAGCTCTCAGATGAGAACTTTCTATGATAAGTTCATCAATTAAAATCAGAACAATGTCGGTACTTGGTTTAGCTTTGGCAATCATTGCCTTGCTAATAGTCAACCTAACAGACCGCATTGGACAAGTGCCTGTGCCTGATGATGGAGTTTCTTGGCGGAAACGAGGTGATGCCATAGAAGCCACATCCATAAGGCCGGGTTCTGCTGCTGATCGTGCTGGACTTATCAAAGGTGACCATTTGAAGTATATCAACCTCAATGGTGAGTACCTTAAAGTTGAAGATCTTAGAGATGTCTACTTTGTACTAGAAGAGAAGATAGGCATTGGAGGCTATGTAACTTATACAATAGAGAGAGAGATAAGAGATGGGCAAAAAGAGCTTTGGGATGCAGACTTGAAGGATGTTGATCCTGAGCCTTCCAAACTTCCCTTTGAACTCTACCTAGCTGCTGTAGGTGTAATATTTCTTCTAGTGGGCATTTATGTACTGATCAAGCAGCCTTCAGCACAGTACACAATACATTTCTACTTTGTATGTCTTTCAGTATTTTCTGTCTATTCTTTGAGTTCATTGGGCACTTTTTCCTTGATAGATAGCTTAGTGCTTCTTATAGACAGTACTGGGTTTATCTTTCTTGCACCACTTTTTCTTCATTTCTGCCTGCGGTTTCCATTTCAGAGAGAAATTTTACAGAAGAAGAGAGCAATATTTTTTATATATCTTCCTGCAGCCATACTTGTAGGGTTGAAGACAGGACTGTTTCTGTTCAGCTTCAAGACTCCTGCATTATTAGAGTGGTTGCCAAAGCTCAGCAGCCTGGAAGTGAGCCACTTCACAATAGCTTTTGTGGTCAGCACAGTTATATTGCTGGTCACATTTCTCCAGACCAGAACTTCAGTACTACGTCAACA
>JAEUQL010000221.1:0-273 GCA_016789295.1 Blastocatellia bacterium
CATCTTGACATCTCGTGATTTTGAGCCGCCTTTGGGTGCCCCACATTGTTTGCACTCCTGCCTGTTACTTACATTCGAGCAGCCACAGGTTTCGCACAGCCATTCTGCTCCACCAGTTGCTCGTTCAAGTAAGGAAGTGTCTGTTACTTCTGGAGCATCTTCGTCATAAATAAACTTTACATCTTTGTCTCTAGTCGCTGTACAGCTTCCACATTTCAGCTCTCGCCCCAAGTTGACAGCATCACAGTATGTGCACTTCCACTTGCCTTCTCT
>JAEUQL010000221.1:283-6395 GCA_016789295.1 Blastocatellia bacterium
ATAGTCATTTTGTAGTACTCCGTGATAGTAGGATCTTTCGAAAATTTTAACAGAACAACTCTAGTCTTTAAGCAAAAAGAATTTGGTTTTTCAATCGAGCAAAGGCGTATATAATCTTTTGCTTCATACTACCGATAGTAAAAACTAGGAAAGATATATGAAACAAGAAGTCTTAAATCAAGTGCAGCTTGAGTTGATCCAGGCACTTGCCAAAGCAACCCTTGATGGAAAGATTAACTGGTTAAGAACAGATCCAAAAGAGGTTGCTTGGAAACAAGATACTATAGAGCAGTTTTATACAATGCTTTCTGACGAAGGAATATTTGCCACCTTCACCAGACTGAGAGATAACTCTATGGAACTACTAGTTCAAGTACAAGAGACTGGCTTTTATCGAGAATACGAATTGACAAAAGCCGATGGAGCCTCGATTGTAGAGGCACTTTCAGAGCTTTACAGAGCACTGCCAAGCGTTTTTAGGATGATTCAAGATTTTCAAATGATAGTAGACAGGCTGCAAAACTAGACTTAAGAGCATTTTCTGCTTCTGCTCGATTGACAAAATGTAGCAAAGCGGGATAATCGGATCATTCAAGTAATAAGCTTGGTGTCTTCAAAAACTGATACAGCAGAAGTTAAGAGTTAAGACCAACTCTTGCTCTTAACTAGCAGCAGCAAGGTCAACCATGGAGAGATTGAAGTTGCACAGCCAACACCTACTTGCCGACCTGTTTGAAATAGAGCCAGAAAAGCTTAAGGACGTTGATGCATTTCTCACCACTCTTAAGGAGAGTGCCAAAATGGTCGGCTTTTCTATCCTATCAGAAGCTGCTATTTTCCACTCTGAAAATAGCTACTCTTCTACCATCTTTCTCAAACTCAACGATTCTGTAGCGCGTCTCTCATTCCATTCCTATCCTGATACCGGCTTCTTAGCATTCGATCTATTCTGTAGCGCAGATGCAGATACCGACAAGTTCTACTCATTAATTACAGATCGGCTCCTTCCAGCTATAGTTCGCAAAACTACTATTACTCGCGGTATCCAAAACTGACTTTCACTACTTAACCTTTTTAGACTGTTTACCTGTAGATAGACAATATACACAAGAGACGATAAAGTGTTTCTGCCTGTAAAAGAATTGTAATGTGCGAAACCAACCACATTATAGGTGCAAACAATGTGGATTTAATTTCATCGATGGTTACAGTTGTGTCAAAGAAGCGGTAGAAGTGGAGAAAGCTCTGGCAGTTTCCCCATGGATTATTATATTTTGGGGTACTGCCCACTAAGCTTAAAAGCCTAATATCAATTGATCGTATTTTCGTGTTTGATTAAGCAGCACTACAGGATCAGAAGTTAAACAGCCTTCTCCTGCTTTAAAAAGTACCTCAGTTGTGTAGAGCCTGGCCAGATTAAATTTAGAAGTAATTGCGGCTGTTGCCTCATGTAACACTCTTAAAATGCGTACTTGATCTAGTTTCACTCCATAAATGAGGATATGTGGTTGACTTGTCTCTATGATTCCTGGGAAAGCTGGAATGAGGAGTTTTTTGATGGGGTGCTGGTTGTTCCCTCGATATTTTTAGCCGAACCAAAGACCCCTCCCGCTTTAGCAGACTGTACCTCAGTATCGGTTCTCGGCTCTCGCTCTCAGATTAGAATCCGGCCAGCTCTGCTGATTGGAAACCATAAGTGCATCAATCCAGATACGCCTATGGAAGGGCGCATTTTATTTTTGGCCGATATCCTTTTGCACGAAATGATCCACCAATGGCAAGAAGAGGTCTTGGGCAATGATGAGGGAAGTTATAAAGGTCATGGGCCAAAGTTTGTGGGTAAGTGCAACGCTATTGGTGCTCTACTGGGACTGGCCGAAGTGCGAGTAGCAAAAGCTCGTGGTAAAAATAAAGATATGCCTTCGTGCGCTCATTGGCCGCATAAAGTCCGGCCAACCAATTATTACATGGGCGCATATGTACCAGAGATAGAAGAGGTGAAAAAAGAAAAAGAGGGTGAAAACGGCGGCGATGATGACAATGAAGAAATAGATGAAGGGATTGATGTGGTGGATGATTTGGTAGAGCGGTTTTCCCGGCTGCCCGATGATAGCCGGTTGCAGTTTTTGAATAAAATCAAGGCGCTGATGAAAAAGAGATGATCCTCTGATGCTGCCGGGCTTCTTTTTCTTTCACATCTAAGATGCTTTTAAGGTTTTCCTTAAAACCGTATTTGTAAATAATCGTAAATGTAACGGCTGAACTTCCTATATCGCCCAGTTCTCCACCGGCACAAATCCAGCCGGGAGGTTGTTAAAGTCGGCGTCATTGGTGACAAGGGTACACCCGTATTGTTTGGCAACGCATGCAATCATCAGGTCAAAATCTTCCATATTGCCGCCTGTTTTTTTGATCTGCCATTTAACCTGGCCGTGCAATTCCCAACAATCCGTTGTGACCGCCAGATAGGGTACAACCGCTCTAAAAGTAGCAATGCGGTGATAGATATTTGCTGTATGAGGGGATTTTTCTGCGCCGAGAAATAACTCGCTCAGGCTTACTTCACACATATATACCTTGTCTGTCGTTGCGCTAACGCTTTGATACTTTGCCAAGGTGCTTGTTTCGTGTGGTTTGCGGTAAGCAGGGTTTTTTCTTGAGGCATTCATTATATACGAACAATGGTTCGTATCGAGAAGATATAGCATAGGGTTCTACTCATCAAAGGAAATGGTCAACTCTTTACTGGTGCGGGATCTTTTAATGAAATCAAGATCAATGTCTTCGCTGTCATCCGTCGCGTTCTCCTGCATCGACTCTAGCAATCTCATTCTTTCCTCATAGGGCAAAACCGGGGGTAACGCTCCCCGTTCTATTGTGGCGTCTGGTAGATCCACAATCTTCTTCTTTTTGAAGACGATCTCATCCTCACTCAGACGGCAGACTTCCAAATACTCCCCTGCTTTCAGGTGCATTTCGTCAAAGATAGCTTTGGGGATATGAACTTGCCGACGCTCCCCTATTTTGGCAATTAGCATAGTTTCCTCCCGATCAGGTTTATTGAAAGTCATATATTCAGGTTAGCAGATAAACATGTCTACAGTTTTATTGTAGATCATAGACAACCAAAATCAAGAGGGTTAGGTAAAGTGTTCTGTCTTGATAGCCAAATCATACTTGAATAAGACAGGGATTATCTATTTCGACTGTAAAAACTCACCGGTCTTTTCAAGATGATTTCAGATAGGTTAAATCAAAAGCAAACCCGAAGTTTCTATTAACTGTGAACCTATTGTTTTCTAGAAATTACTAGATTTGAGCGATCTCACTAATCAGAAAAATAAGAGTCATCCATATCTACATTTGGAGTTAGATCTTCCCAAACAAAATACATTAAATAGCCAGCACCTGGCTCTAAATTCGGTTCAATCTCTTTTTTATTAATTTCTGTTTGTTTCTTTTCCATAGAACGTTTAATTTCATTAATTTTATTACACTGATCCAAAGATAAATAAAAGCTGTTATTGCTCAACCACCCCATTATTTTGTTATAATCTGCAATATTGGGTCGTTCCTCATTACTAATAGATTCAAGCATTTCTATGATTTTTTGTAGTTTTTTGCGAGAAATCTGAGGCTGTAAATTAGGTAGCAAGTCAATAATACCATCCTCTGAAATAACAATAATTAAAGTTTGGTATTTTTTATGGATTTCTCTCTGAGTTTCGATATATCTAATTGCGGAATTATACCTAGACCCTCTAGCAGAACTTCCTTTGTCAGAGGCCAACCCGTCTAGGATTACACCTATAGCGTGACAATTACCTGAAGGGTCAAGTAACACTGCTCCATCAATTGAAGTAATAAACTCCATTAGTTCATTTGAGAGAGTAGAGATTTTAAGCTCAATACTTTGTTCTTTGAGGCGCTTTGCTTCCTGACTAGCAATCTCCGAAATGACTAACATAGTGCCGTGTCGCTGCTTTGTTGCATTAACAGCTAACTCTAGTAAATATTGGGGATTCTGTGGAATATCTTTGAAAATCCTTCTAAAAAGATCATAAAATTTTTCTTCATTGATTACGGTGCGAGGGAAAGAAGGAATGGTATTACTTACATTCATCAAAATATTATTATTATGTAAGAATGCCCATTCTGATTGCTTTTTAAAATTTATCTGGAAAACTCCTTCTTCTTGCGGGTCATAGCTATCTAATAAAACTCCTAGTCCATAAATTTTATCTCCGTCACTAATTAAAGATAGATCCCCCTTAGAAGTTTCCAAAAGCTTCCTTGTTACTGTTTCATCACTAATTTCAAAAGGTTCAGAAAAAGGTAGCTTTATATCAATGCTCTTATGCCCTTTTATTGCTACTAATATTTTCCCCTGGCATTCTTGGCCTTCATATTTCATGGAAGCTAATTTATTACAATTGCGATACAAGTAACTATTAACTGCTCTTCCAGCAATTACAGCAATATCCATCAACCTACTACCAGCATCATATAAAACACGGTCTATGTAATCAATATTGTATACTTCACTCTCTCTCCTTAAGCCAAATCCTTCTGATCTGCAAATACTACTTAATGCATGAGCCAACGAAGTGGATCTATGAAACAATCTAGTTTGATAAGGGTCTACACTACTGTCTTTTGATAATAGATATCGGCTTAAAAGTGTTTGTCGATCAAATTGAAATATAAAAAAAACCCAATAATCATTTATAAAGGCTGGGAATAAACAATACGAGTATTTCTGTTTGCTAATATCATCAGATCTGATTATTTGCTCAACAGCTTTAGCTAAGGATCTGGCTTTAATTGCATCGTTGAGATTTTTCTGTGCGCTTTCAACAGAACACCAGATATTTTTTTCAGGATCTTGTTGTATGTATTTGGCAGTTAATTCCCATATGTTAAGAAACGGGTCTACAGTATATCCACAACCGTCCGGATATAAATAGATAGAGTTCAACTTCTTGATACAGTCCTCATTATGCTCACTCTCATCTGATAAGATTCCTAGTAAAAAAACCGTGGGGACTAAATTTCTATCTAGCCTGCCAAAGGCTTCTCTAGCTATATTTTTAATGTCCTTTAATACCTTTTCTTGCTTATCCCAAATTACAAAGTCTGCCATTCATTGCTCCTCTTATATATGTGATTTTAACAAATAATGAATATAAGTTTAAAATATTCTCATATTCGTTTGAGCCAAGGCAATTAGCCTATAACACAACAATTTCTATTAGCATTCATGAGGTGGATTATATATTTGAAACAAAATGACTTTTGGCTAAAATGGAATAAGTATTTTCGACAAAGGACATATGAAAATGGCTACCACAATCCTCCAAGGATTCAACAAATTAAGAAGCAATCTCGAAATAACCTCCCTTCAAGAATCTACCGTTTCGACACGTCAAACTAACATCCGGCAAGTTATTGAAAGTGAAATGTCAGTTTTAGATTCATTTCTAACAGGTTCTTATAAACGAAGCACAATGATTGCGCCTTTGTCGGGAGCAGATATAGATATCGCCGTGGTGCTAGATCCTAAGTACTATGCGTATGACGGTCACGCCTCTCTCTTAGATAAGGTTAAAAGAGTGCTTAGAAAAACATATACCAAAACTCAAGAGATTAGCCGCAACGGTCAAGCTGTGACGATTACTTTTACTGATTTCAAAGTGGATGTAGTGCCAAGTTTTCACCGGCAAGGTGGTGGCTACCTCATTCCAGACTCCGTTTCAAAAAGATGGACTGCCACTGATCCCAAAAAACATGTCGATATATGGAGTGCTTCAAATAAGGCTCACAATGGAGATCTGATCCCCCTTACTAAAATGTTAAAAGGCTGGAATAAGAGCCACAGTTGGCTGCTACGCTCGTTTCACCTTGAAGCTTTAACCCTCCAAATTCTTAACAATGTGACTATCAACAGTTTTCCATCGGGCGTTCGTTATGTACTTGATAAAGCTAGGAGCAATTATAAGTCTGTGTTTGATCCTGCTGGCTACGGCGGGAATCTGGCAGATTATATTGATACTACTTCCAAAGCAGAGGAAATTTATAAACGTCTTGATAGTGCTTACACAAAAGCTGTTGA
>JAEUQL010000222.1 GCA_016789295.1 Blastocatellia bacterium
TGGCTCTTAGCCTTGACGAGCCGAAACCTCCAGATACTCAGTACTTCTTCAAATCGATGTTTAATAGTCCTGGAGCGTTTCAGTTTAATGCAGAAGCACTGGACGAGTTGGCTAAAGCTATGGAAAACGATGCAGATGAAGATTCTAGTATTCCTGCTGGCTACACCTACCTGGCACAATTTATTACTCACGATATATCTTTTTTCCCAAGAAAGAAATTTCCAACTGAAAATGTAGATGGAGTTACACAGCAACGAAATCCTACACTAAATCTTGACAGTCTTTATGGAGGTGGTCCAACTCTTGAACCAAAGCTTTATGAAGCTGATCGCATTCATTTGAAAGTAGGAACTAATAGAGATAGTGACCTTAAAAACGATCTACCCAGAGATAAAGACAATCCCAACAATCCAGCTTTGGCAATTATTGCTGATGAGAGAAACGATGAAAATTTGGCGGTTGCACAAACTCATGTAGCATTTCTCAGATTTCATAATGCAGTTGTTGATAAACTGCTTAAAGATGGAATTTCACAAAATGAACTGTTTGACGAAGCTAGAAAGAAAGTTATACAGCATTATCAATGGATAATACTTCACGATTTCCTGCCTAAGATTGTGGATAAAGAAATTCTTCAAGATGTGCTTGCTAATGGAACAAAGTACTTAAAAGCAAACGAAGATATGTTTGTGCCTACTGAGTTTGCTTTTGCTGCTTTTCGCATGGGGCACAGCATGATTGCTAATGAATATAAGTGGAACAGAAACTTTCTACAGGCTTCCCTTGGCGAAATAATGAGATTTACAGGTATTACTAAAATGAGAGCAACGGGAAAGCCTCTGCCACAGGATTGGATTATTGACTGGAGACGTTTTTATCATTTTGAAGGAGAATATATAGGTTTCAACAGAGCAAAGAAGATTAACACCTTTTTGACTTCGCAGATTACTAAAATCCTCAGAGCAATTAACAGCAACTCTGATTTTCCTTCTTTAACAAAGATCGATCTATATCGAGGTAGTCAGACAGGTCAAGCGGTTGCAGAGCAGCTTAATGTAGCACCTTTGTCTGCAGATGAAATTGCAAAAGGTTCTCATAAAGACATTCTCAAAAAATATAAGCTTGATATAAACACACCTCTTTACTACTACATCTTGAAGGAAGCTGAATTAGGTGGTGGAGAACGTCTTGGAAATGTTGGGAGCCGAATTGTAGTAGAAACAATAGTTTGGCTTATTCAGAAGAGCGATTTTTCTATACTCAAAGAAAGAAACTTCAAGCCTACTCTTGGAGAGAATAACGGTAAGTTTGATATGACAGATCTTTTGAAATTTGCTGATGTTGTTAACCCACTGGGTTAAGTAGTCTTTGAGGATAGAGAATAAAAAGTTATGGGATCTAAATTTTCTAAATGGAGGAAACAATGAAGATAATAGAGAAAGTACAGAAGAAAATAACAGAAGTAGAGGCAAATCCAGAGATGGAGGTTGAGATCAATGACAAAGCTGTTGCAGCGATACTGAAAGGTGTAGGTTCTCAAGAATGGGAAGAATATATGAGAATTTTCACTGATGATACTGTAGAACTAAACAGGCTGAAACTTCAGCAGACAAGACTCAGTTTTTATGCGGAAAGAAGTGTTGCTTATCTGGTGGCTTATGGTGTTTGTACTTCTACTACAATTACCAGAACTAAAACAGTCTTACATGCAGATTTAGATGAGTAAGGATTTTTGAACTATTGAATATGAGAATGTTCAACTCTCTATAACAATTTCTGAAGCTGTTGGTTAGGTAAGTTATGAATATATCTACTCGGACTCAGTTAGAAAATAGCAGGAGCTACGTTCAGATTAAAGACATCGAGAAGAGTTTAAATCAGGAGTGGCAAGAGCTTACATCTGTTTACTTGCCAATGGTTTCAGAAGACCTGAAGTGGCGTTGCAGTCGCAGACCTGCTTCAGCAGACCCAGAACAGGGCTGGAAAATTCATGTCTCTGCAACGCTGCTAACGGCCAATACCGTTTTGGAAAAAGTAGCTCCACTACTGAAAAATAGAGCTGTTTTGTTCAAAACTCCATATTCATTAGAAGAGCTAGACAAGATAAATTCTGGCGTACATTATGGTTATAGCCAAGTTGGAAAGTTTATAACAGTCTATCCAAGAAGCGATGAAGAAGCTCTGTTTTTAGCTTCAGAGTTGCACAATTTGACCTCTGGTATAGCTGCGCCAACAATACCTTTTGATACACAACTTCAACCAGAAAGTTGTGTCTATTATCGATATGGTGCTTTTGGGGATTTGGAAATTAAAAATCCTGATGGAAGTGTAACTTCTGCAATTAGAACTCCTGAAGGTAACCTTATTGCTGACCTACGTGATAGCTGCACAACCCCTGACTGGGTTTCAGATCCTTTCATTGAAGCAGGATTACATAAGAAAGCCAAAAAGAGTACTAGTCCATTAAATACTACTTTTCGTGCTTTTCGAGCACTTGCACAAAGAGGCAAAGGAGGTGTCTATCAGGCTATAGATCTAAGAGGTAAGTCACCAAGACTCTGCGTCATAAAAGAGGGGCGTAGAAATGGTGAAACTTGTTGGGATGGAAGAGATGGTTACTGGAGAGTGGCGCACGAAGAACAAGTTTTAAGATCTTTACACGCTTCAGGTGTAACAGTTCCCAGTCTGTACACATCTTTTGAAGCCAATGGAAATTACTATGTAGTGATGGAGTCTGTTGATGGAGAGAATTTGGAATTGCTGCTTAAAAAAAGAGCACGCAGACTATCAATAATTCAAGTAATGAAATATGCAGTAGAGATTGCAGAGATTCTTTCACAAATTCATGCTGCTGGATGGATTTGGAGAGATTGCAAGCCAAGCAATTTCATAAGAACTAGGTCAGGCTCTTTAGTACCTTGTGATTTTGAAGGTGCTGTTACGACGGGAGGGTTTGACACTATGACGTGGGATACACCAATTTTTTCTTCACCAGAGTCTCAGTATATCAATTCTGAAACTATAGAAACCTCTGCAGATATCTACTCTCTTGGTGCGGTTGTCTATTTTCTTTTAACTGGAAGATATGTTTCTGCCTCATCAGAAGTTTCTATAAAGAATCTGAGACCTAAAGTCCCTCAATATATTTGTAATCTTGTTTTGGAGTTTCTGTCTTCTAATCCCAAGCAGCGACCTAGTGCAGAAATAGCAGCCAAAAAACTCAAAGAGGCCATAATTTTCTACTGCTGAAGATTTGCACTCTTGGCAATCTGCAAAAATATATGATCAGATCGACGAAGATCTTTAAACAAAGGCTCAACAACTATAAACGGAATTAACGGTATCTTCTCGCTGCAAGCTTGATCAAAAAGCTTTGCAGCCTTTTCTTTGTCAAGAGCCAAATAGCTTATAGCCCTTTCTTGAATAGGAAATTTTTCTATAGGCATTCGTTCTATTTCACTGCACAGCTTCCTTGCATCTCTAATTCTTACTGCTTTCACATAGGCGTGAATGAGCATAGTAGCAGCAAAAGTAATTTTTTCTTTGAAATAGAGGTGTTCAAGTAGCTTAATGGCCTCTTTGGTTCTATCTGTTACCAAATAGAGAATGCTCAACAGGTGTAAAGAACTGTTGAAAGCTCTCTTTTGTCCAATAAACTCTCTATTTGCATTATCACGTACATAGTTATAAATCTTTTCAGCATTCTTATAATCTCCAGCAAGATAGAAGCTGCGTCCAAGATTTAAGTGTGATTTGAATGAAAATGGATCTAGCTCTTTGGCTTTTTCAGCATATTTAATAGATTCTTGGTCTCTTCCCATTAATGCAAGAAGGTTGGAGTATTCATAGTATGTATCGGTGTAATTTTGATCCAATTTTATTGCTTCAAGAAAATCTTTTTCTGCTCCTTTCCAGTCCCAATCATATTTCATCTTTATTGTTCCTAGACAGGCGAAAGTTTCAGCCGTTTTAGTATTCTTTGCTTCCTCTATCTCCTTTGCTCTTCTCAGTGCAGCTTTCACTTTATTTATAGTCTCTTTGGTGGAGACTGAACCATAAGCGGCAGAATTGCTTTCCATAAGAGACATTGCAAACCCTACATAAGCTCTTGAAGATGCAGGGTCAAGCTCGATAGCTTCTTGAAACGTGTTTATGGCTTTTTGAATATTCTTATTTTCTAAAAAATGCCTGCCCTTAAAATATAGGTCTTTGGCTTTTGGGTTAGTGATTTTAACTAATAACTCTTTTTCTTTATCGCTGAGGCTTATTTCTAGCACCTGAGTAATGTCATTATTAATCTCTTCCTGTTTTTTTACTATCCGCTCTTTTGTCAAAATATAATCTTTTTGCCATTTCTCTAATCCTTCTTTTGTATCAATAAGTTTAATTTGTAGCAGTTGATAATTACTCTGATTTACCAAATGCCAATCAAGAATGTATTGAGCCTTAAAGTCGTGACCAATCTTTTGAAAATATTCTGCTGAGTTTTTTCTTTCAGGAATAACTTTTGGCTTTTTGACTTCTAGCTTTTTGCTTGATGAAAGCTTCTGAATTAGATCCTCAAAAAGTCCGTTGTACAAATATTCTAGCTGGTTATTTTTGGTAGATTCGTTTGGAGGCAGAATAAGGAGAGTAGGCTCTGAAGCTACTAAATCTATTGTTGATGAAGAGATATTGTTTGTTGATTTTGTTGATAAAGATGGAAAGATTTTTAGAGTAATTGCAAAAGCTACAAATAACAGAGCAAAGAAAAAGATAACTAGATTATATTTAAAGCTTTTTAACCTGGGTAATCTAGAAGTAGCCTTTTTCTCTACATCATCTAAATCGAGCAATAACTCACTAAATGACTGATAGCGATCTTTTGGGTTTTTTTCTAAACATTTCTGAGCTATTTCAATAAGGGCAAACTCTAGGCGAGACTTCAGTCCAGTAGGTGTTGGTACTTTGTCTTTAAGGATTGTGGATATAGTTTCAGCACTACTGGTTTTTCTAAAAGGATTTTTAGCTGTAACCATCTCGTAAAGCATTATTCCAAAGCTGAAGATATCGGTTCGAAAATCCAACTTCTCTGCACGTAACTGTTCTGGAGACATATAAGCTACAGTACCAACAATCAAGCCGACATCTGATGTATTATCTATCTCTTTAATAGGTGTTTCAATTTTAGCCAAGCCAAAATCTAAGACTTTAGCCTGACCACTGACTGCAATCATGATATTTTGTGGCTTAATGTCTCGGTGAATAATGCCGTGAAAATGCGCTTCTGCTAGTGCACTAGCAACTTCACTAGCTATTTTATATACCTTTTCTATTTTGAGACATTCTTTCTCTATTAATGAGGCAACTGTTTCACCCTCTATGTACTGCATTACCATAAAACTCTGCTCTTTTTCTTCTTGGAGTGCGTAGAGAGTACAGATATTTGGATGATCCAACTGTGCAACTGCTTGAGCCTCTTTCAGAAGCCGTCTTTTAGCCCAACTGTCATTAGTAAATTTATTTGATATAAACTTAAGAGCTACTTTGCGGTTGAGGCGAAAGTCTTCTGATAAATAGACCTCTCCCATTCCACCTTTACCTAAAAGTTTTAGCAGTCTGTAAGACCCTACTTCTTTACCTACTAGATCCGTGGTCTCTTTTGATATCAACTCTAAACCTTTATTGAAAGCAGGCTCTTCCATAAAGCTTTTGTTGTTTTCAAAGTTGGCAATTAAAGACTCTATTTCAGTTCTTAATGAAGGATGTTTTTGGCAGACTCTGTCTAAGTACTTACCTCTTTCTGGAGGGCTTAAATTTGTTACTGTATGAAATATCTCTTCGATCTCTTTCCAGTTTTTAGGGTTCATGAGATTTTTAAGTTCTGCTGTTGATTTCACGTGCTAACCAGGCTTTAGCAAAGTTCCAATCACGAATTACTGTTATGGTAGAAACTTGTAGTACCTCGGCTGTTTCTTCAACGCTCAGTCCAGCAAAAAATCGCAGTTCAACGATTCTACTTTTTCGTTGGTCGATCAATTCGAGTTTTTTAAGAGCTTCGTCTAATGCTTCCAGTTCTACAGATTCTTTTGTTGGTTGGTTTTCAAGGTGAGAAAGCGATATCTGAATAGCTCCACCACCACGTTTCTGTCGATTCTGGTCACGAGCATAGTTAAGTAGGATTCGGCGCATTATCTGTGCTGTTACACCAAAAAAATGTGCTCGGTTCTGCCATTTGACTCTTTTTTGATCGATTAAATGTATGAAGGCTTCGTTAACAAGTGCTGTAGTTTGTAAAAGGTGAGAAGCTTTTTCTCTGTTCATGTAGTGGTGTGCCAATCGATGAAGTTCTTGTTCAACTAGTGGTAGCAGCTTCTCTATAGCTTCTTTGTCTC
>JAEUQL010000223.1 GCA_016789295.1 Blastocatellia bacterium
AGGGCGAGATTGGATAATTAGTGAAATAGATGAGTTTCTTAACAATAAAGACCGAGGCTATTTCATCCTTGAAGCAGAAGCGGGACTTGGAAAGACTACTTTTCTAGCCTATCTTGCAAAGAAAAGGAACTATATTCACCACTTTGCAGAGCTTGCAGAAGGACAGGAAGGAATAGGAGCATCAATAAAAAATGTTGCTGCACAGATAGTGCTCACTGGTGGTCTTGAAGCAGATGAAGCAGAAGGAGTGCTGCCTGGAAATGCTGTACGTGCTGAATACTTGACAAATCTTCTCAAGAGAGCATCAGAAAAGAGAGAAGGCAAGAAGATAGTTTTGGTAATAGATGCTCTGGATCAGTCAGGAAGCCTGTCAAATCAGAATGTAATGGGATTGCCGAAGGTACTACCCGAAGGTGTTTACATAATAGCTTCTCAAAGACCTGTTCAAGTTGCTCTCACTGTAGATGTTGCCTCTACTCCTAAAAAAGTTTTTCCAGTCAAAGCTGAATTAAAAGCCAACCTTGATGATATGAGAAGGTTTCTTGAGAAGGCTGCTAAATGGCCAGAGGTTATCAAGGCACTTGAACATAAACAATACACGACAAGAGATTTTGTAGAGACACTTTTAGACAAATGTAGAGGAGTATGGATCTATCTTCACTATGTAGTTGCAGAGATAAAGTCTGGTCAGCGATCACCTTTGGCACTGGAAGCCCTTCCTAATGGAATGACTCAGTACTATATCCAGTATTGGAGTAGATGGAGAGATAGAGATAATAATACCTGGTATCAAGTTTATCTTCCGATCCTAACTTGTTTGGCAGCAGCACAAGAGGCAGTCACCCCAGAGACAATTTCTGGTTGGTCAGGAGTAAAATGGACACCAGTACTTACAAGACTTCTCAAAGAAGAGTGGAGACCTTTTCTAATCATTACAGGAGAAGTGGAAAATAAGATTTATCGTTTCTATCACGCGACTTTGAGAGAGTTTTTTAGTGGCAAAGTCGATAGAAAAGACCTAATAGAGCAAGAGAATAGTCTGATAGATGAGATAAGTGGTGCAACAAAAGGGCGACATAGTGAAATAGTAGATAGATATTTCAGAGAATGGGGAGGGATTGAAGCAAAACTTCCCAATCTGAAAGATGAAAACAAGAGAGATATAGACAAAGGTTATGGGATAAATTACATAACTACCCATCTTGAAGCATCTAGCCGCATAGATGACCTTCATCATTTACTTTCATTAGAAGATGAAGAGCAAAAAAACCTCTGGTTTAGAATAAAAGACTCATTAGGAGAGACAGAAAGTTATGTATCTGACGTCTATCTTGGTGAAAAAGCTGCAAACCTTTCAAATAAGTTTACAGAGATAGGTTTAAGGCTCAGATATGCCCTCATCTTTGCCTCATTAAACAGCATTGCCAGCAACTTACCTCCAGAACTTATCACAGAATTAGTAAAAGCCAAGCTTTGGAGTAGCTCAAAAGCACTTCAATACATCAATCAAATGACTGATGAAGGCAACCAAGTAGAAGCATTACAATTAATTATCGAATATCTTCCAAAAAGCAAACTTGAAATAGCTTTATCAATAACAGAGAAGGTGATAGATGAATACAGAAAGGCATATCTACTGACAGAGTTAGCCAAACATATACCAGAGAGGGTATTAGAATCAATAGAGAAGATAGAAGCTGAATACAGCAGGGCGAAGTTACTGATAGAGTTAACGAAGTACATGCCAGATAAAAGAGAGATACTGCTCAATAAAGCATTGGAATCAGCAGAGAAAGTAGAAGACGAGTACAGCAAGGCAAGTCTACTTACAGAGTTAGTCAAGCATATACCAAAGAAGAGAGAGATAATGCTTAATAAAGCATTAGAATTAGCAGAGACGGTAAAAAATGAGTACAGCAAGGCATATTTACTGACAGAGTTGGTGAAGGATATACCAGAGAAGAGAGATATACTGCTCAATAAAGTATTAGAGTTAACAAAGAAGCTAAGAGATGAGTACAGCGAGGCATTGATACTAGGAGAGTTAGCAAAGTACATGCCAGAGAAGGTATTAGAATCAATAGAGAAGATAGAAGATAAGTACAGCAGGGCGTATTTACTAACAGAGTTAGCGAAGAATATACCAGAGAAGAAAGAGGTATTGCTCAATAAAGCATTAGAATCAGTAAAAGGAATAGAAAAAAGATCTAGCAGAGTAGGTGTGTTACAAAGTTTATCAAATTCTTTGTCAAGTAATGTGGAAAACATACCTTTAGAAGTTTGGAAAGATATGGTTAAGCTCTTTTCTTCTCTGACTAGGCCAGACTTACTACCAGTAATAGCAGAGGCTTTGCCGGTTGTGGAGAGAGTTGGAGGGAAGAAGGCTGTTGTAGAGACTTGTGATGCGGTAGAAGACGTTTGTAGATGGTGGCCTTAGAGAGAAAGGCTATTTTCTGGTGTGGAATGCTCAAAAGCTGACAGGGTGAGAGACAAACCTTACAGGTTATGTTCATTCTTCATTAAAGAATGTGTATTTTCTATAGGAGTTTATGCTTTTTTTGATAAATAGAGCAGATTAAATAGTGGGTTTAGGGCTTTAGTCTTGGAAGAATAGCCATTCTTTAATAAACAATGTCCTTTGTTTCATAAGAAGAATAGTAGATCTTGTAGAGTTTAAGGCTCTACTGAATGAGAATAGGATAATCATTAAAGATAGATCTTTAACTACCTACTTCTTGAGCCAAAAGCTGAGATCTTTTCCGGTAAATTGAAAAAATTTTTGCAAATTTTGCTTGCCAAAACTTTAGAACATCAGGTATAACTTAGGCACTCTATGAATTCTATGAAGAAGGTCTTGAGCAGTTCTTTGAATATTGCATCATGGTTTGTTCTTTAGCTGTTCCGCCCTTCTTCTCTTTCTTTCTCTACACTACTTCTGATTATCTCGTACAGTTTAGTTCTCTATCTCTCTTTAATTAAAAATTTTAGTCTGTTTTCTTGCGATGGTAGCCACTGCTAAATAGCAGTAGCAGCAATAAAAGCCATTTTTCTTATCTTGAGCTGGGTCTACTTACCAGCACTGATGGCAACTTTGGCTTTGATAAGGATTTGAGAACCTTTTCTATAACCTTTGGCTTTGATGGCTAGTATCTTTCCTCGACTTTGATCAGAGACTCTCTGTTCGATGACTTCGTGTAGGGCTGGATCGTAGAGATCAGCTTTATTAGGGGCTATTTGACTGTAACCAATTAAGTTGAGCAGGTCGAAAAAAGGCTTTTCAAGGTCGGATCGTTGCTCTTTGGTGATAAAAGCTTCTAGTGGAAGGATGAGGCTATCGAGCCAATTGATCTTATCAAGAGGCATCTGTATAAGGTCATAGAGGTTATGAAGAAAGTTGTTCTCTGTTAAATAAGACGGCAAGAGTTTTGTTAAGAGGTTGGCAAGTTTTGGCTCTTTTTGGATAAGGGATTGGATAGCTATCTTCAAGTTTGCAAAGTATGGATGCTTTTGCGCTATGGTTTGATCGAGAAGTTGGCTTTCATTTGCAGGTTTATTTTTAGCAAGTAAGTCATTGCGCAATTCTTCAAACTCTGCCCAGAGGCTATTCATATCCTGATCTTGTTGTTTGACAAGTTTTGAGTAGTTATCTTCAACTTCTTTCAACCGTTTCTGATCATCACTTTTCTCAACGGCTCCAACTCTTATTTTTAATCTGGTTACTTCGCTATAGAGCAGGAAGACCAGATATCCAAGAGCAGAAATTAGCATAAGAGAGACAAAGCTTATTGCAAATATTACGGTTGAAGCAATGGTAGGGGTGAAGTATGTCATAAATTGCTAAAAACTCCTAAGAACCCCCAAGTATTGGGACTATTTGCTGAAATTTCTCTTCATTTATTTGGAATGTAACCTCTATTCCATTGCCATCTGGGAGCAGATGAAAAAGCGTTTGACTCTCAACAGGTGCAGAAGAGGTAAAAGGTTCAAGGAATGGGCACTTTATCTCATACTCTTTCATTTTTTGATTATTCAAAATAGCCGGTTGCTCTTCGTGACCAAAGTAGTAATAGAGGCGTAGAGACTCGCGGCCTTTCGAGAATCTAAGTTTTCGAGAAGTAGTAGCCTCTTTAGAGTTTGCTATCAAGCCTCTTTCAAAGAGTAGGTCGAAGGTAAAGCCTGTTCCTAGCAGTCCAACTCTGCAAGGAAGAGTCTGATTGACATCTTCTACAGGGAAAGGGAGGGCTTCGGGGGCAGCGCAGTAGAGCAGAGCACCTTTCATCACTCCAAGTTTGATATTTTCGCTATCAAGCAGTATATGTCTGCTATTGCCTGCAAAGAGAGTTTCAGAAAGCATATTTGTAACCAAGGGCAAGCGGGAGGAGTTGCCACCAAGTATTAAATAGTCGAGCTTTTCTTCTTTCAATTTGCCACGTTTGTAGAGGCTAGAGAGCATAGATTGGAGCAGTGTTACAGGGTGTTGCAGGTGTGCCTTAAGGATCTCTTCAAATTCTTGTTGAACTAGTTTAGCCGAGAATGTTTGTCGATTCTGTCCATCAAAAAGGCTTCTTTGGATCTCTGTAGCAAAGATCTCTTTATCGACATAGAGCCTTCTTTTTATGTTCTCTGCAAGTTCTGCAATGCGGCTGTAGTTGTCTCTGATAATGTCTGAATCGGAAGTGGTCAAGTCTTCAAGTTTTTTAGGGAAGGCAAAAGTAGCTCTCTGATTTGCAGGAACAAGTTTTTTATAGATAAGTTTAGCAAGTTCAAAAGTCAGGAATTCTCCACCAAGTTCCATGCCTGCAACGTCTAGTAATTGAAAGGCAGGCTCTTTTTTATCCGAATGGGTTGGCTCTATTTGGAAGATAGCTATATCGATAGTGCCACCGCCGAAGTCAAAGACTGCAAAAGTAGAAGGTTTTGAAAAGATCTCGCCTTTATGTAAATAGGCATAATGGATTGCGAGTGCGACAGGCTCGCTTATGGTAGTAATTACTTCATCAAGACCCGCTTTTTGAAAAGCTTCTGCCAAGCGTTCGCGCTGTCGTTTCCCAAAAGTTACAGGGAAGGTAATCACTGCTTTTTTAGGAGCTATACCACTTTTAAGTTTGACCGATTCCAGCAGATATTTTGCATAGATAGCGATTATCTGATCGACAGTTTTGCTGTGGGGTTGGCCTTGAATGATATCTAAATAGGTCTGTGTTACAGGTTCGGTCGAGCGTGCCAACTGCGGCTTAAAAGCCCAAGCCGTTGCTTTCATTGCTCGCGAGCCGCTAAAGCGTTTGCCATAAGCACTGAGGCCACACTCATAGAGTTTTTCTGTCTCATTTACAAACTGAACACAAGTTGGACTTTCATAGCTTCCAGAAGTTGCAGCATCTATGTAGAGGGTACGAAATGAAGTGCCTTCAATTATAGCAGCACAGGTATTGCTTGTACCAAAGTCTATGGCTATCCAGTTTTTGTACTCTCTTGGGGCAACAAATTCAAAGGGGATGCTGATCGGTTCGGGTCGAGTGACAGAACATTCGAGTTGAGGGTCATAGTAAGAGATCTTTACTTGGACGTGTTCCTGTTTTGCTTCTGTAAAGCTGCTAGAAATGACTTTAAGTGTAAAAGTTACTGTTTGACCAGGCTCGATAGCAGGCAGAATTGAAGGAGAGATGGAGAGCCACGAAGGGAGATTATGAAACTCTATCTTCTCTGCACGACCTTTACCAAGCCCTTCGGTTTCAACCTCGTTTCTTATGGAAAAGGTTGTGTAGCATGCATCAGAACCAAGGATGATAGCATTTTCACCAATTAAGAATTTATCTATATGGTCGATCAAGTTAGCAGTAGGAACTTGATAGAGTTTAAGTCCGAAGTGACGCACACCAAGTTCATCAAAATGGATTGTAAGTACTATGTCTGGAGTCTCTACGGTTTCAAAACTGAAGTTGTAATGTTCGGTTTTTTTGATCTTGATGGCTTTCTGCAAGATGCTTTTAGCCCCTTTTGGTAGCGGACTGCTATCGATCACGTTCGATGCTGGAGATAGAGAGATAGAGTTGATAGTAAGAGGCTTGTCACTATCAGTAGTTATCTGACAATTTATCTCTTTCTGGTTTTGTGGAAGCCTCAGAATGAAACTATCGTGGATAGAAGTAGTGTTTGGAACATTTAGGAAGCCGAGCCGGATTGTTGGCGGCTCTTTGAGTTGGATGGATATCTCCATAGGCTTGCCGTGATAGTAGAATCTGAGTTTGCCGCTTCTTTTGCCATACGAACTCTCTTCCAAAACCCGAAGGCTGAGCGTCAAAGACTCATTCTTTCCAAGCCAAGTAGTTGATGCAGGCTGAA
>JAEUQL010000224.1 GCA_016789295.1 Blastocatellia bacterium
AAATAGTCATACCTCACGCCATAGTTAAGTGTGACTGTGGGACGCACACGATAGCTGTCTTGAAAGAATGCGCTATGACTGTTTTGGAAAGTTCCACGTTGTGAATCTCCCATAGCACTACGCCCACCGGAAGGACGACCTGCAAGGAAATCTGCAAGCGAGGCAAAATTGAGACGGCCTCTATAACCAGCATCAAAAAAGCCATTCACAAAAGTTCTTCTATACTCATAGCCAAACTTAAATTCGTGCTTTTGGAGTTTCAGAGAAAAGTTATCCAACAGTTGCAAGTTTGTAGCTATACGACCGCGTGGAATCGATGAATTGGCTCCCAGAGATGCTATAGAACTACCAAGAAGTGGATCGTTCTGGATAGCGATAAAAGGCAATCCAAACTGGCGCGGATTGTTAACACCAGTATTCAAACCTATAGAATTTGGGTTGAAATCACCATCTTGTGCAAAGAAGTTCTGTTTGAAACGGTTGTAACCAAAACGCAGTTCGTTAACCTTAGTTGGAGAGATAACTTTCAGATAGGAGATCGAGCCTATTTGCACTCTGGTTGGCGAATCGGTGTTGAAACCAGGGAGAATGTTGCCACCCAAGAGAGCCAGTGGGAAGCTCTGAAAGCTTTGGCCAAAGTAGTAACGGCCTGTAAGCTGATCGGCCTGCGAAAATTGATGGTCGATCTTTATTGTTGCTGTGTCTATGTCGTTGATTGCTGGTGTTGATGCACTCAGGTTTGGAGTTGGATCAAAAAGTGGGACAGAAATGTTCGGAGTTGGCCAAGGATTACGGGCAAGAATGCCTGCAATGATCGGGTTTGTTGGTCCACCCAAGGCGGCAAACTCAGCAGCAGTTGGTACACGTACAAGGCTGTTTAGTACAACACGTTCACGCTGCCCTTCATAATTTGAGAAAAAGAAGGTGCGATTTTTGATAATTGGTCCACCAAGTGAAAAACCGAACTGGTTGTTGCGAAATGCGGTCTTCGGATTTGGCTTTGCATTGAAGAAGTTACGTGCATCTAGCTTATCATTTCTGAAAAACTCAAATGCACTGCCATGAAACTCATTTGTTCCTGACTTGGTGACTATGTTGACTATAGCTCCAGAATTACGACCATACTCAGGAGGAAAGTTCAGGATCAATCCTAGCTCTTCAACTGCTTCTAGAGGAAGAATCGTTCCTGGTGTTCCAAAAACTCCAGGCTCATTGATAGCTGGAAGGTTTCTGTAGCCATCATTCATGTCTGTTCCATCTAACAAGTAGTTGTTAGCACGACCTCTGTTGCCGTTTACACTGAAAAGACCAAAAGAGCCAGGAGAATCTGACACACTGCTAGGCTCACCTGTAGCTCCAGTGTTTATGACTAAAAGCTTTGTAAAGTCTCTTCCATTGATTGGCAGTATTCCTACTTGTCGCTTGTCAAAAACCTGACCAAGCTGATTTGATGTAGTAGAAACAAGAGGTATAGCTCCTTCTACTACAACTGCTTGCTCAACTTTTCCTGTTTCAAGGATCACATTGACTTCACGGTCACTTGAAACTTCTACACGTAGATTCTGAACAGTAGCTGTTTGAAACCCATCTCTTTCTATTGTTATCTCATAATTTCCTACAGGAAGCTCTGAGACTATGTACTCGCCCGATCTATCTGTCTCTACAGTTCTCTTAAGTCCTGTATCGACATTTTTTGCTGTGATCTTGGCATCACTTATCACTGCACCTTCTTTGTCGGTCACTTTTCCAAGAATAGACCCACGAAAACTCTGTGCGTATAGATTTGGAGCGAGAAAAAACATCAAGAGTATCAAAAAGGTGCATTTAGTCAGAAAGGAGATAAGCACACGGTTAGTCCATAGGAAATCCAGTTTCTGCATTTGCATTTTCAATAGCCCCCTTCTTTTTCTTGAGGATTTAGTATTAAGAAGAAACGTGTTGTGCTAAACAATGTAGCATATAACAAAAGGGAATTAGTAGAAATTTCCTAGTAAAATCAATTTTAAGTTAAGGATTTTTAATAACCAAACGATTAGTTGAACTAAAATATTAGTGTTTTTAACAAAAATTATCCATTTCCACAAATAGTTTTTACCAGATTGTGCACAAAAACCAGAAGATTTATAAGAGTAGAGGTGGTATTTTATTAGAGCTTTTTCCCTCCGCTTAAGGGACGTAAAGTTTGGTAATTGGCAAAAATCAGGTAGTTTTTGGTTGGAAAGAGCAGTTTTACAGCTTAAATATATTTATACTTCATAATACACAAAAAATACAAAAATTTTTTACTAGCAGAGATCCGAGGTGGATAATTATGCCGCAATACAGACAAGCTCTACTTATAATACTTATATTATGTATAACACTACTAAATACTTATGCAAAAAATCAGGAAGCTTCAAAACATCTAGATTCAATCAGATACAGTTCAATAAATATACCAAAAGAGAATGAATTAAAAGTAGGCAAGGCCATAAACAAAGTATTGAAAGCTCAAGAGCGTATAAGCTTCTTCATTAAGCTAAAAGGTAAAGAGTATGTGAAAGGGGTTGTGCAGCAAAAAGGGATAGACGCAGTAGTCCGCATCTACAACCCAGATGGTCAGCAGATAGCAGAGATCGATAGTCCAAACGGACTAGAAGGCCCAGAACCAATAGAGATAGTCACAGAAAAAGGGGGGAGATATGTAGTAGAGATAAGTTCACTGGAGAAAGAGGCACAGCCTGGAGAGTTTGAAATAAAGATAGGTGAGAAGCGATCTGCGCAAAAAGGTGAAGCCGAGAAAGTTTTTGCACTGCGTGAAAGTCAGAATTTAGCAAATCAGTTCCTTTTGTTTGCTGAACAGGGAAAATATTCAGAAGCCATTCCTCTTGTAGAGAAAGCTTTAGAGATCAAGAAAAAGTTTTTAGGGTTAGAAGATCCCGGTGTGGCCGAAACTACAAATCTGCTAGGCCAGTTTTACAATGATATTGGAGACTATCAGCAAGCCGACAATTACTACAGAGAGGCATTAAGACTATTTGAGAAGAATTTTGGCTCTTCGCATCAAGAGGTAGTAGCGGTTTTAAACAACCTGGGAGTGCTTTATAGAAACAAGGGTGAATATCAGAAGGCTGAAGAGTTTCATACAAGATCTATAGAGACAGCCAAAATATTGCCAGGTACTACGGATCTGAGTCTAGCTCTTTTGACATCTAATCTAGCCGTGCTCTACAACGATATGGGAGAGCGTACAAAGGCAGAACCACTATTTCTCAGCTCTTTAGAAGTGTTTGAAAAGCATTTTGGCTTGATGCACCCTCGGACAGCTCTCACTGTAAATAATTTAGCAGTGCTTTACAGAGACAATGGTGAATTTAGCAAAGCGGAACCTCTCTACAAAAAAGCTCTTGAGATCTATGAAAAAACTCTAGGGATCGAGCATCCACAAACTAACTTAGCCTTAAATAATTTAGGTCAGTTGTATAGCGATATTGGTGACTATCAACAAGCAGAATCTCTATTACAGCAAGCTTTAGAGATTAGTAAGAAAATTTTTAGCCCTTCTAGCCGAGAAATTGGCCAGCGTTTCAACAGTCTAGCTTTACTTTATGAACAGAAAGGTGAGTATGAAAAAGCAGAGATTTTATACAAAGAGTCTCTAGCTATACTTGAAAAGTCACTTGGCCAAAATCACCCTCAAGTATCTATCACCATAAATAATCTCGGAAAACTCTATAATGAAACTGGGAACTACAAGCAGAGTGAACTTTTCTTAAATAGAGCTTTAGAAACTAGCAAGAAAACTTTAGGTGAAGATCATCCACAAGTAGCTAGAGTCATAAGTAACCTAGCTCTTCTTCATACTAGTATTGGAGACTATCATCAGGCAAAAATTTTGCACAAAAAAGCGTTAGAGATCGGGCAAAAAGCTTTAGGGTTTGAGCATGTAAACATGGCTAGCTTACTTAGTAATTTGGCTTCTCTGCATATGATAAAGAATGAATATGTTCAAGCAGAAGCTTTGTACAAGCAAGGATTAGAAATAGTAGAGAAAGTTATTGGCTCTTCTAATGCTCAAGTAGCACAGTTTCTACATAATTTAGCTTCACTATATTCAGCTAAAGGTGAGTATGAGCGTGCAGAACCACTTTTTAAGAGGTCTTTAGATATGTATGAAAAAGCATTAGGTGCTTCTCATCCAGAATTGTCTAACACACTCAACAATATAGCTGGTTTTTATCGAGATAAAGGCGAGTATGAAAAGGCAGAAGTGCTGCAAAAGAGGTCTTTGGAGATTAGAAAAAAAGCTTTTGGCAGTTCAAGTCGTCAAGTGGCTCAGTCTCTCAACAATTTAGCCTCTGCTTATAGAGTTGAAGAGCGGTATGAAGAGGCTGAGAGCCTTTATAAACAGTCTATGGAGATATATGAGAAGTTACTGGGTAGCAACCATTCTGAAGTAGCAACTGTTCTAAACAATCTGGCTTCTATCTACAAGAGTAGAGGTGAATATAGTCAGGCAGAGACTGCTCTACAAAGAGCATTAGAGATATATGAGAAGGAGTTGGGCGAGTTTGATCCAAAGGTTTCTATAGCACTGAATAATCTAGGTTTGATCTATATAGATAAAGGTGAATATACAAGAGCTGAACCTCTTTTCAAAAGGGCTGTAGAAATAGCTCAAAGTAAGTTGGGTAATACACATCCTTTGTCAGCAAACGGGCTAAGAAATCTTTCTCTCTTGTATCATTGCAAAGGAATATTTACAGAGGCAATTAAGTATCAGATAGAAACCAATAAAGGCAAAGAAGAGTTTCTAGCAAGAAATCTCACTACAGGTTCAGAAGGACAAAAGTTAACTTTCTTGAATGTATCAGAGATCGACTTTCACCACACATTATCTCTTCACAGCAAGGCACCAAAAAACAAGCAAGCATTATCAGCATCGCTGACAGTAGTTCTGCAACGGAAAGGACGGGCACTGGATGCAATGGCACAAAACATAGAGACATTGCGTACAAGAGCAGCAGAGGGAGATAGAGAACTGCTTGACGAGCTTTCAAGCAAGCGGTCTGAACTCTCTATAGCTACACTGAAAGGGACAGGTAAAGAGAATGCAGAAGGGTATATAGAGAGGTTAAAAGAGTTAGAAAAAGATGTAGAAAAGTTAGAAGAGCAGATAGGTCAAAGAGTGGCTGAGTTTAAGCTTCAAGCTCAACCAATAACTCTTGAGGCAGTACAAAGAGTAATACCAGAAGATACAGTACTGATAGAGTTTTCTTCATATAAGTATGTTGATATTAAAACAAAGAAAGCCGAAAAGAGGCGATACGTAGTCTATATTTTGGAGAGTAAAGGTGACGGACGATGGGTGGAATTAGGAGATGCAGAGAGGATTGATAATGCAATTTATAAATTAAGAGGATTACTGCGAAATAAGAAAAGCAACATAGAATTAGAGGTAGCTTCAGCATCAAGGGCTGTAGACAGACTTGTGATGAGGCCAGTAAGAAAAATGCTAACAGGAAACAAAAAACGTTTGCTTATCTGTCCAGACGGAGCACTCAATGTATTGCCATTTGCAGCACTTATAGATGAGACAGGGAAATATCTGATAGAAAAATATAAGTTGAGTTATTTAACAAGCGGAAGAGACCTGCTGAGGCTGGAGATGAAAAATAGTAGCCAGCATGCTGGTCTGATAGTAGCAGATCCAGATTATGAAGTTGGTACAGGGCCGTTTCTTATAGGAAAGCAGTTCAGTCCTCTGAAGAGGCTACAAGCAACACTGGAAGAAGGAAAGAAGATACAGAATATATTTGAAACAGCAGAACTGAAAGTAGAGAAGGAAGCAACAGAAGAGAATATAAAGAGAATAAAAAGCCCAGAGATATTACATATAGCAACACACGGATACTTTTTGGAAAATGAAAAGAGAGAAAATAGAGTAGCAGACGAAAGTACAAGATTACTTGTGCAGGAGAAGACAGAAGAGAAGAGAGAGAAGTTGATAAATCCATTGCTAAGGTCTTGGCTGTTCTTTGCAGGAGCAAACAAAGTGGAAGAGAAAGGAGAGGAAAGAGAGAGTGATTCGATAATGACAGCACTGGAAGCAGCAAGCTTGGATCTGACAGGAACAAAGCTAGTGACATTGTCGGCATGTGACACAGGAGTAGGAGAGGTGAGAAATGGAGAAGGAGTGTATGGAATGAGGAGAGCATTGGTGCTTGCAGGAAGTGAAAGTCAGATGATGAGTTTGTGGCCAGTGTCGGATAAAGGTACAAAAGACTTGATGGTGGACTACTACAGAAGACTGAAGAAGAGAGAAGGAAGAAGTGATGCACTGCAGAATGCACAGTTGAGGAT
>JAEUQL010000225.1 GCA_016789295.1 Blastocatellia bacterium
ATACAGGTCAATTCTCTTACAATACCTATATTTCAGCAGACCCAAGAGATCCAAATACTGTCTATCTAGGAAGTCGCGATGTCTACAAGAGTACTAATGGAGGTACTTCTTGGACAAATCTCAACAACAGCTTCACTGTAGATGGAGACTTCACACCATTTTCATCAAATGCTCACCCAGATCAACACTGCTTTGCTTTTGCACCAAATGATTCCAACACGTTCTATATAGGCAATGATGGTGGCCTGTACAAATCGACCGATGCAGGCCGTAGCTTCTTTTCTCTTAACCAAACACTTGCCTTAACACAGTCTTATGGACTGACAATAAACCCAAATGATTCTGCAATCTCTTACACTGGAACACAAGACAATGGTCTTCAGAAACGTGTTGATAGCCGAGGTGGGTGGCGCGAAATCCTAACAGGAGATTATGGGAAAGTAGTATTTACAAAATCAGAACCTAACAATTTTTTTGCTAATGTATTTTTTGGCAATATACTCAAGTTCAGTAATGACGAGTTTAACGATGTGGCAGCTACTAGCTCAACCTTTGGTGAAGATGAAGGCCGACCAAGAATAGCCTTTATAGCACCTTTTAAGGGTAATGGCGTTGATGACACACTCTACTTTGGTACTTGGAGGTTATTTGTCAGTACTAACCTTGGTCGTACCTGGTCACCACCAGCAGGCACGTTAGACCTCACACGTGGAGGTACAGACGTTTTAAACACAATAGCTGTTAGCAATGTAAACCCAAATGTAATCTATGTAGGTTCTAGACAAGGCCGTGCAATGACCAGCACAGATGCTGGTAGAAATTGGCGTGATATATCTATGGGACTACCCAATAGAACTATTACTGACATAGCTATTGATAGAAATAACCCAGCTATTGCCTACCTTTCCGTTTCTGGTTTTGGTTCTAAGCATATATTTTTCACAGACAACGGTGGAACTACATGGAGAGATGTCGATGGAAATCTTCCAAACATTCCAGTAAATACAGTTCTAATAGATCCACGCCAATCAAATGTTGTCTATTTAGGAACAGACATTGGTATATTTAGATCAACTACTGGTGGTTCACAGTGGGATCTTTTCAATAATGGGCTTCCTCCTGTAGTAGTGATGGATCTCGAATCACACTCAGATGGAACAATCCAAGCAGCTACTTATGGTCGTAGTGTCTACCAACTTAGTGCACCATCTTCTGACACAGTTGTACCTACTGTAACTGTTGGAACTCCAAATGGTGGAGAGACAATAAATGCAGGTAGTCAAGTAACAATAAACTGGACATCAAGTGATAATATTGGTGTGACACGTCACGACATAGCACTATCAACTGATGGTGGCAGCACATTTCCTGTCTCAATCGCAAATGGTCTACAAGGCAATGCTCAAAGTTTTGTCTGGTCAGTACCACAAATAGACACAGCCCAAGCTAGAATTCGTGTTACGGCAATTGATGACGCAGCCAACAGAGGCGCAGATGCCAGCGACAACAATTTTAGAATTGTTGGAAATGATACAGTAGTACCAGTAGTTACAGTATTATCTCCAAATGGTGGAGAAAATATCATTGCTGGTAGTAGTTTCACTATATCTTGGCGTTCAAGTGATGACAGATCTATTTCCCGCCACAACATAGATCTATCAACCGATGGTGGTTCTACTTTTCCTGTTTCAATAGCAAGCGGTCTTTCTGCAGATGCTCAGACTTTTGTATGGTCAGTACCACAGATAGATACAGGCCAAGCTAGAGTCCGTGTTACAGCAATAGACCAAGCTAACAATCAAGGGACAGATGTAAGCAATGCAAACTTCAACATTGCCAACAGAGACTTCCAGTTAGAGTTTGCACAGCCAAATATCACGCTTTCTCGTAGAGGTAGCACTGATGCTACTCTCAACATTATTCGTACTGGTGGTTTTGATGGAGCAGTTACAGTCACTGTACCTGCAGATCTGAAAGCGTTGAAACTGAAAATAACACCAACTATGCAATCTAGCACTGGCTCAACCTTAAGTTTTAATATCAAAGCAAAGAGAGGTACTCCAAGAGGAACTATTCGAATAGCTTTTGTTGGAAGAGACAGTGCAGGAACAACACGGCAGGCAACTTTAATGTTGACAGTTCAGTAATAGACTGGAAAATAGTTTGAGGTCGGGCAAGCTCGACCTCAAATTCCAACAGGTAAATTATCTATGTATTCCAACATGCCTCCAAATGTTCCTCCTTACCTCTCCCAAGATGAAGGTAACTATCAATCCCTTCGCCCTTCTGTACTGACCTGGCAAAAGATCTATTGTGGGCTTATGTCCTGTCTTTACATTGTTACAATGATAGGAGGATCAATATTCTTATTTTTGGCCACTACTCTTTCTAATGGGCAAGATGCCGCCATCCTAATTTTTCAAGGAATTGTACTGCTTGTCCTTGGTCTTATATTTGCCGGTGTATTTGCAGCTTCTTTTTTTATACCAAACAGACCTTGGGCATGGATCTACAATATAGTTCTCATCTGTCTTGGAATGAGCAGTTGTTGTACACTTCCAGCAACGATCCCACTTCTGATATATTGGTTAAAGCCAGAAACTCAAGCCTACTTTGGACGCAAAACTTCCTACCAACCACCACCACAATTTACACCAAACCAATACCAGCAAAACTATCAAGGATATCAGTTTGATCAAGAACAGAGCTATGACTACAACAAACCCCAAGAGCCAAAAGAATAAGCACTACAATAGACTGAAAAAAGGGAAATTCTTGTTCCTATCTCTAATGCTCGTTTGCGTAGTTTCGTTTCTGGTAAAGCTCTTCACTGTAGAAGCCCACTACAGCGATGACCCTACAGTATCGCTTCTTATTAGAAGTAGTCCATCGTTAGACAACTACCTAATTATCAAAAAAGAACTTCCAACCAATATAGTTTACGTCCTTGTTTCTGATGAGAACGACTATATAGGGAGCAGTCTTTATTGGTTAGTTGTATCTTTTGGTTGGATAGTAAGCTTTTTAGCACTTGTAGCTTTCCTACTGTACAAACTTATCTATCAACTTATCCTTTTTGAAACCAGAAGTTAGCTGCTGTTGCCAAGTTAGCAAAAAGTTGTAAGACTTTATCTGTCTATGGAAGCTCAAAAGGTCTAAATCGACAACACAAAAGGAATAAAAGATATGAAAAGAGTTACCTCTTTACTAATGATTCTACTTTTTGGTCTATCCACAACAGTTTTTTCACACAACAATTTTCAGAAACGAGAGCTTTCACCTGAATGGAAAGTAATCTCTTCACTTGACACAGAAATCTTCCGAAGTCTTGCAGCTTCCAATAGACCTAATACCGAAGGAGCACTTGGAGGAAATCAAAAGGGTTATTTCTCTGTCGTTTTTCAACGTAGCCTAACATTTACTATTGTTTTTGGACTACTTAGTGAAGATCCTACAATAACAGAGCTTGGCATAAAAGCCATTGAGTATGGCTTCAAACACCAGAACCCAGATGGTAGCTTTCCAATAGTGCCTCCTGCCGATTTGGGCAGTAAAATGCCTAGTGAAGGAGACACCGCAAGTGCAGCCGCATTTTTTATGAGTGAAGTTGGCCACAGTCTACTTCTGCTTGACTCTTCAGACTGGTTTCAGATCAGTACAAAGACAGAAAGTCTCAGAAGCAGAATCCAAAAAATTAAAGAAGCTTCCAACTTCACCCTTGCTTGGTTGATCTCGAAAGAACAGATATTGATGGCTTATGACAAAGCAGCTACAAATAGACTCTTCTTTGATGCAATGGCACTCTATTTGACAGGTAAATCTATTCGCAACCGAGAAGCCATTCTGGCTGGTTATAGATTCTTGAGTGCAGCACTTGATAAACAGAGAGAAGATGGAGTCTTCATTGAAAATGGTGGTTATGACAGTAGCTATCAAGCTGTAAGTAACTTAAGAGCTATCTTTATACTTTTAAATTCGAGTGAATTTGAAATGGTTAGCCAACTTTTTGAACGCAACCGACTTCTTAAACCTCTTCAAAAGAAGATAGCGGCTGGTATTGACTGGGAGATCTCCAGAGTCTTGCCATCGGGTGAAATAAGCACTGAAGGCAACACAAGAGTCTTTCCTGGAGGTGAAGATTTTTTGGGTAAAGAAAAAGGGGTAGCTTATGTCGATGCAATAATGGGTTTCTATTTCTATGCTGCTATAAGTAATAGATCTGAATTTAGAGAGGCTGCCGAAAAGATAACCAATTTTTACATCCGTTAAAGGAAATACAGACCTTCTGAAGATCTGTAAAGGCTGCACTCAATGTGCAGCCTTTAGCTTCAACAGTTAAACTCTACTTCTTTGCTCCATTAGACTTGGCATCGGGCTTTGCTTCACCACCCTTTGCATCTTTCTTCTCTTCACCGGCATATTTAACACCTACCTTCTTGAGAAACTCTTTTGGTGCAATGCTGCCTATTAAAGCAAAGACATTGTCATTTGGAATAGTTCCTATAACTTGACCATCTCGGATCTTTGCCAGAACCACTTCTTTGTCCCTTATCTCTTTGATTCCGGCACCAAAGTAGGCTTTTACTCTACCTTGATCCATACAGTAGTAGATCCACATCTTGTTTTCCAGTGTTAAGTCTTTAGGAAAATCGGAGCGGACAACGAGTGAAACTTCGTTTGCTTCTTCTGGTGGAGGAAAGATGACAGTTCCATCGTCTTGGCGTTTACCTGTTAAGTCTACAGCAGCCTCGACGGCTGAATTACCTGCACCAACAACAACAAGATTTTTCTTCTTGAAAGCAGATGGGTCTTGGAGTCTATAGAGAACACGTCCATCAACTTCACCTGGTACACCAAGCCTGCGAGGCTCACCAGCATTACCAAGGGCTAGAACAACTTTGCTGACTTTGTAGCCATCAGCATTCTTTTCCGTCTTGACGCTAAAGTACCCGTTCTCTTTGACTACTTCCCGGCAAGTTTCATACTCATTTATCTTCAAACCCAAGCTGTTACAAGCTTCATCCCACCAACCAAGCATCTTCTCTTTTAGATCACCTGGCCCTTCAAGCTTAACTGCTCCAAGAGAAGGATCAGATGGATTGAAAGGATTAAAGGCTACATACTTGCCAGCAGGGTACTTGTCAGCAATTGTGGCGTACTTGCGTCCCTGTTCAATAGCAACATAGCTCAGACCAAGCTCTGCACAGCGTGCAGTGGCAGAGATACCACCAGGGCCTATTCCGATTATCGCAACATCATACTCTACAGACGGATTGCGTCCTTCGACTTTCACTTTCTCAGCAATCTTGCTAACAGCTACCACACCTTCTTTGATAGCATTTCTGATCAGAGGTACACCTGAAACGTCACCAACAAGATATACACCTTCTACAGATTCGGTCTCAAAACCATCATTTAGACCTTTACGTAGTGGTTTTGGAGCCTCCTTGATAACCTTTTTGGTGTTTATAAGCACACAAGACTGTGGAACAGTAGGACAAGCCTGCTGACATCCTGTGTCTTCCATGCACTGCTCAATGTTGACAACTATTGCATGGTGTTCCTGTTCGTCAAAACCAAGAACATCTTGTGGACAAGCAAGGATGCAAGCGTGACATCCTATGCAAGTTTCACTATTTACATAGGGTTGTGGGACAGGGTTGGACTCAGCCGCAGTCAGTGCAGCCTTCTTCTGGGTTTCAGACTCCCAACGTGAAGCATATTTGATATCAACAGCTTCATGTTTTCTGTCCTTTGCAAGTTCTATCTCAATACCATGTATGCGGTCTTGAACTTTACGCTTACGTATAGAATCAAAAGCCACAAAACCTGCAACTGTGAGAGGTACAAGGCTCAGAAATAGAATCCAGCCAGTAAAAGACATTCCTCCAAACCTAGCAGCAAAAGATGTCCATTGCCAACTCTTTCCACCTCTGTAAACTGAATCAACTGTGTAGATCTGATTAGGATCTATAGGTCTGTTTCTACCACCATTTGGTCTAAGAGTAGCTATCAATTGTTCACTCTCATTGTGTTGAGTATGACAAGAGTTACAGTCCATCTTAAACTTTGCTGCTGTTGTAGCAAGTTTTGTGGTGTCTTCTATGATGTTGATTGGGTTGCCCTGTGCATCATACTGATCGCTTCCGTGACAGACCGCACACTTCTGCTTGTCTATCTCTTTGGGTTTCTCAAAAGTAGTATGGCAATCCATACAACGAGAAGTATTCTCTCTATTTCCTCTCAAATGCACAAAGTGGAATTTAGAGATAGGCTTTAGGTTCTCTGAGTCTGGTATAGAGATCTTTATGTTTATAGGGTCGGTCCATGTCCACTCACC
>JAEUQL010000226.1 GCA_016789295.1 Blastocatellia bacterium
TTCTATGTTGTTGATGAAAAAATTTCTTCTAAAAGTATCAACCTTGAGTTTTTATCGTGCAACTTTGCATCTTGAAGGTGGAATGTTGAGCTTCTGATGGAAAACTTTGAAGATAAATGTAGGAAATTTTCTTTCTTAAATGAGGAAATTGCTATCTTTTTAGAGAAAGTGTGAAGATGCAAGATAGAAACTTGTATCTTCACAGCGAAATCGTGCGCTATTTAAGAGCAATGATCCGCCTAAACAAGTAGGATGTTGAATCTCGAAGGTAGAATGTTGATTAATTTTTCTGGTCTGTTGAACCATTTTTCTTGGTTTTTCCAGCAATTTAGCATTAACAAGCTGCTACCAAGTTCTCCAGTTTCGGAATAACAAGGACGCCTCTATCCATTTCGAAGACTCCATAAACAGAGGACTCGTCAAATCTTTTGTCAGAGTATTTGCCGTAGCGAAATGGAAGTGGTTGAAGTTTGATGTTTGTACTTGCCGGCAGTGCAAACTGCTCATTGCCTATTCTTACTATAACCAGACGTTCAGACTTTAGAGCTAGGCCAAACTTCGAGCCTATGTCCAGAACTGGCACAGGGAGACTGCGCCAGAGTACAAGCCCTAAAATCATAGGTGAGGAATATGGAACTCTACAGACCTGTTCTGAAGGAATCACCTCAATAACCTGTTTGATACTTAAGCCAAAGAAAGTTTCTGAACCATCTGCTGAAAAAAGAAATAGCTTTTGACTGCTATTTTGAGTTTCCGATGCAGACAACACAGAAGAAGCTTTTGGCTGTTTCGTTGCTAGCATGTTGGCCGTCTGATCTGGAGTTTTTCCATTATAAAAGTCAAACAGCTTCTCTGGTTCTATGCAAAGAACCAAATGTCTTTCAATCTGGGCTACTTGTCTGAAGAAACCTTCTTTAGGAAGAGCTATTTGGGGAATCTGGTAAAAGCTATCTTTATAGACTCCCATAACTTGTGAAACACGTTCGACCAGAAATCCCCACCTGTGCCCTCTGGTATTGAGAACAATTATTTTTAAGTTTGCTGCATGTTCAGAAAATTCCCCAAAATTGGAGCCAAGGTTAAATACTGCAAATGGCAATCTTTCTACTGCATCTGCTTCTTTAACACTCTCTATATAACTAGCTGCTATCAGATAACGGTTCTTACCTATTTCGAAAGATACCATTTCTGTTGCTCTTAGAGTCTCACTTCTTATCAACATTTTTCACTCCAAGTGTCAGCTTGCAAAAACCAATTGTCGTATTACTGACAACAGTTGCTCATCGTTATATGGTTTAACCAGATACTCATTAACTCCAAGGTCTAGGGCTTTGCGGCGGTGCTTTTCTCCAGCGCGAGAAGTTAACATAACTATTGGTATATTCTGGTATGCTCTTTCTGCTCTCAAGCTAGCCGTCAACTCATAACCATCCATTCTAGGCATTTCCACATCGAGCAAGATAACGTCTGGACGCTGATTGGTAGATTGAATCTGCTGTAGAGCTTCCAGTCCGTCGCGTGCTTGTATAGGATTCCATCCAGCCTGCTTGACCAAATTCGATACTATAGTTCTAACACTCAAAGAGTCATCTACAACAAGTACATCTAAAGGCTTCTGTAGTGTACGGGTTGCTTTGACAGCCGTTCTAGCAGGAGCGGTAATTTGGCGTTTGTCATCTTTTACCAACTCTGATGGATTAAGAATCAGCATTACGCTTCCATCACCTGTCAATGTAGCACCTGCAATTGCTGGCACATATCGAAGATGGTTTCCAAGGGATTTGATAACGACTTCGCGTTGTTCTACGAGCCTGTCTACAACTAGTGCAAAAGTTTTATCACCTGCTTTAACAAGCATCATCGAAGGATTTTCAGGAGCTTTTGTTGTATTTAGTCCCATTGCCTGACCCAGTTCCACTACCTCGTAGGTCTTGCCATCTATGCGCATAGCCGGAACATTACCAACTAACTCTACTCGATCTTTCTGAAAAAGCAGCACTCTGGTGACATTGTTAAATGGCACAGCAAAAGTCTCTGTAGCTGCTTCTACTATGAAAGCTTTAGTGGTAGCAAGTGTCATTGGTATATGAATAGTAAAGACTGTTCCTTGCCCACGTGTAGAAGAGATATCTATATTGCCTTTAAGTTTCTGGACTACAGTTTTTACAACATCCATTCCCACACCGCGTCCGCTGACATCGCTCAGTGCAGTTGCAGTACTAAAGCCTGGCAAAAAGATAAGCTGATAGATCTCTTCTTCTTTGAACTGTTGTAACTGTTCCTGTGTAAAGAAGCCATTCTTTATAGCAGTCTGTTTCAGATTCTCTGAGTCTATACCTGCTCCATCATCGCTGATGCGAATAATCACTTCTGAGCCTTCATAGTAAGCTTCTACAGTCACAGTTCCCTGCTCTGGTTTACCAAATTTCCTACGTAGATCAGGAACTTCTATTCCGTGATCCACGCTATTTCTGAGCATGTGCATTAGCGGGTCGGCTATGGTTTCAATGACAGACTTATCGAGTTCAACGTGGTCACCTTTGATAACAAAGGTGGCATTCTTTTGGCACTTAGAAGCAGTAACACGAACAGTTCTGTCAAATCTTGTAGAAAGAGTAGAGAGCGGAACCATTCTGAGCCTCATCAGCTTGTCCTGCATCTCGTTTGTCAATCGACCAAGTCTACCTATAGAAGACTCAAAGTCTCCTATCAAGTTTTTCACTTTATGACTCACAGCATCTATATCAGTAGTAGCTTCAATGGCTTGACGAGATAGAAGGTGAAATTCGGTGTAACGGTCAAACTCTAGCTCATCAAATTCGGCTGCAAGCCAACTATCTTTGCCTGATGGATTCTTGGCGACAGAAGGAGCCAGTTTGAAACTTCCTCCACTCAAAGTAGCCACTTCGTACTCGGTTTCGAGTTTGTTCGATACTCGACCCATACGCTTTGAGCTTCGTTCTAACTCATCGATTTCGCGCAGCATACCACCTAACTGTTGTTGGAAGCTGGAACGGCTAATGACAAACTCACTCATCAGACGTACCATCTCATCGAGTTTTTTCAGAGGTACGCGCACATAAAGCTCTTGTGACTGAGCTACAGCAGTAGGCTGTTGAGGTTCGCTGGTCTGTTCAAATGTCTTTGGTTTGGGTAAGGCTGGCGTGTAATCACCACCAATAATTTGATTATATGCACCGTATATATCTTTGATTCTCGTCTTTACATCTTCGTCTTGTCCACGTCCTGCAAGCATGTCTTCAAGAACATCTACAGAAGAGATCAGCAGGTGAGATATATCAGTAGACAGCTCTGTCTCTTTGTCATAAAGCTTGTCTAAAAGATCTTCCATACGGTGAGCCAAACGGCCTATGGAGCGTAGTCCTACCATGTTGGCTTCACCTTTTAGGGTGTGTATGTGACGACGTACTTCTTGAAGATCTTCTCTGTTGTCTGGTTGCTTAATATACTGAGGCAGAAGTTTCGATACAGTGTTTAACCTCTCTGGAGTTTCTTGCTTGAACATATCTACAAGTTCAGGGTAGACAATCTGGTCTTCTTCTTCAGTAACATCAGTTGTATCTGACTGTTCTTGCAAAGAATCTTCAGAATCAGAGCTAGACAACTCTTTCAGCAGCTTCATCACCTCGGCTTCGTCTTGCTCTTCAGGTAGACCTTTTAGGCGGCGATAGGCGAGGGTTGAATCTATTAAAAGATCTTCTTGCTGAGCAGTCTCATTCTCCATTCCCAAGAGATAGCCTTCTATGTTTGTCAAAGATTGCCCAATGAAGATCTCTATCTCTCTGGTAAGTTTCTGTTCTTCGTTTAGAACTGATTCGAGAACCTCTTCACAGTAACGAGCCACGAGGCTAAGTGCTTGCTGCCCAACAATTGCTGAATCTCCAGCAATTGTGTGCATCAGCCTGTAAGCCTCGTAGAGATCGTCTTTAGAGTGTGTAGTTGCATAGGAAGATATGCAACTACTTACTTTTGGCAGAAAGCCTTTAATCTCTTTGACCAGTTCATCCATCAACTCTTTGTTTAATTCGACCTGCATAAAAGTTCCTCTCACCAGAAGACTATGAGCAGAGCAGTTACATAGTAGCAGCGTGTGCTTTGCCGTTACCGTTAAGTTCATTCTTAGAGACCTTGAAGGTACTCACAGAAGCCTTGAGGTTCTCTGTTAGAGTGTTCAGATTGTCGATAGAGCTGACCACTTGTTTAGTACCGTTTGAAGTCTCAACCGTGATAGCAGAGACGGTGTCCATAGCTTTGGCCAGTTCTTCAGAAGTTTTTGCTTGCTTTTTGGAAGTTTCAGAAATCTCTTTAATGATCTCTGCAAGTTGGTTCGACACAGTCTGTATCTCAGAAAGTGCCTGACCTGCTTCGTTAGCAACCGATGATCCTTTAACCACCTCGTGGGTTGTGTCTTCCATAGCCGATACAGCTTCGTTGGTCTCTGTCTGAATAGTTTTAATAAGGTTACCTATCCTCTTGGTAGCTTCTGAGGAGCGTTCTGCAAGGCGTTCAACTTCTTCTGCGACCACCGCGAAACCGCGACCAGCCTCACCAGCCATTGCAGCCTGTATAGAGGCGTTGAGAGCTAGAATACTTGTCTGGTTTGTAATTTCACCTATGAGCTGAACGATCTCGCCAATCTCTTGAGAGCTTTCACCCAGACGCTTGATTCGCTTAGAGGTCTTCTGCACCTGCTCGCGGATGCCATTCATGCCTTCGATGGTCTTGCCTACAGCATCCATTCCCATCTTGGCTTTCTGCAGTGACTGTTCTGCTACGTTGGTCGATACAGCAGCTTCTTCCGATACTCTGTTAATAGACCTTGCCATGTCTGTCAGTGCATTGGTGATACCCAAGATCTTCTGTGTCTGTGTTTCACTACCTTGTGCAAGCTGACTGGTGGTGTTCTTAATGTCGCTTGTAGTGTTACCTACGTTTGCAGCCACTTCGTTAATTCGAGTGATAAGTTGGCGTAGTTCAGCCAGTGTGTAATTGAATGAGTCGGCAATTGCTCCTGTAGGACCTTCGTCCACGATGGCGTTCACTGTAAGGTCACCTTGACCTACGTCACGAATTTCCATCAGCAGCTTGATAAGTGCATTTTCAAGTTCATCGCGCTCTTTCTCACGAGTACGTACTAGGTTGACTATGTTGTCAAGCATCTTGTTTACCGAGCCTGCCACCTGACCTAGTTCGTCAGAGTTGATCACTTGAGCACGAGCTTCGAGGTTCTCTTTCTCGATCTCCTCCACAACGTTTGTTACAAGCTTGAGCTGGTCAGCGATTACGCGAGCAACGTAGATAGCGATAAAGATCGACAGGGCAATAGCCAGAATCACACCAAAAGCTATGAGGTAAGTACTACGTTGCAAAGCTGCAGTACGTGTGTTGAGGAAGTTGTCAGTAAATGCCAACTGATCGTCATACACAGCAAAGAGTGTGTCTATAGTCCTTGTACCAGTGTCGAAGTACTCCACGCTGTTGATATCGATAGTCTGTGCTTTCAGCAAGCGATTGGTTGTAAGATCGACATAGGCGTTAATCTTTTCTGTAGCCTCACGGAATTTGGAACCGAGTGCACGCTCCACATCGGGGTTGTTCTGACTTGCAGAACGCAAGCTTGCCTGGTAACTGAGAGTGTTAGATTTTACCTGCTCGATAATTGCAGATAGTCTTCCAAACTCGTCTTGAGAGATAGCTTTTCGGGCTGCAATACCAGAACCGAAACCGCGCATCTGACCAAGACTCTCTGTGGTGTTTGGAAGCTCGCGCACAAGTAGTTGAGCCGAGTAGGATATAGCAAAGTCTTGGTCGAGTCTGAGACCCGATGAGTCGCCCACGCTACTGATAAGCTCTATGATGTCTGCAATCAGCTTTGTATGGCGGTTGAAACTCTCTAGTGCTGGAAGTGTCAACACTTGTGCCCTCAAAGTTCGCCACGTCTGATATATACTGCTGAACTTTTGTGTGCTTTTGAGTGTTGTACCTGTCTGTTTGTCGAGCGTTTCCAAATCACGGAATGCAGTATCAAGTTGGTCTCCAATGTTGGTCAACCTGTCTTTAACTGCTGTGTTTCCATTGAGATAAGTGTTTGCAGTTCCACGATGCTGAGGCATCTTTTCCAGTATTGGCTTCACAGCTTTCAAGTACGCAATACCAGTCTGCTCTTGCCTTGCAGCATCTATCTTTGCAAGTCGGTCACTAAGTAAGAGGTAAGTAACAAAAGGTATAGTCAAACCTGCCAACACAATGATAAGTGTAAGCTTCTGCCATATTTTAAGGTCACGTATTTTTAGCATATTAGTTTCTCCGCAAAGT
>JAEUQL010000227.1 GCA_016789295.1 Blastocatellia bacterium
TTTTAGACAAACTGCATTACTTGTTCTTCGGTCAAAACCTTAGTTGACTGCTTAGCTGCTGTAAATATACGTTCTACACGTTCCGTGGTTGCTTCAATGCCACGCTTTTCTAACCAATAGACAACATTCGATTTTCCACTCATTGGTCCGATATCAATTATTTGTTCAAGGCCAAATTTGCGTGCTGGCACTCCTGAGTAGACAAGGTCTGCAAGTATCTCATCTTCTTTTCTGAAAGCTTTGATAACTGCCGCCGCGTGCACTCCTGTTGCAGTGCGAAAAGCGTCTTGTCCTACAACAGGATAGTTTGGTGGAATCGGTATACCCGTAGCCTCTGCAGCCTTCTCACAGTAAGCACGTAGTGAGGTTAGATCCCTGTCGATGTAGCCAAGAAGTTGAAAATTGACAAGGAGCTGATCCATGGGAGTGTTGCCAACACGCTCTCCAACCCCAAGGGCTGCACCGTGTACACGATTGACCCCTGCTTCATAAGCTGCAATGGTGTTTATAACACCAAGTCCTCTATCCTGATGCCCGTGCCAGTCTATCTTCACATCTTCCCCAGTCTCAGCAACTAGCTGCTTGATAAAGCTGATGAGTGCAGTGACGCCAGATGGAGTTGAATGGCCTACGGTGTCACAAACACATATACGTCTTGCACCTGCTTCAATAGCAGTTTTGTAGAGCCTACGTAAAGTGTCTGGATGTGCACGTGTTGTGTCTTCTGTTACATACATCACAGGAAGACCATTTTCAGTTGCAAACTTGACGGCATCTTCTGTAGCAAAGAGCATTTTATCAATAGTCCACTCTTCCGCATATTGTCTAACAGGACTTGATCCTATAAAAGTACATGCTTCTATAGCTATACCTATCTCTTGTGAAACATCGATTATAGGTTGTATATCGGCTCTCACTGTGCGAGCTGCACAATTTGGACGTATATTCATTCTGTTGTTGGCAATTTCGGCTGCTAGTTGCAACACATCAGCTCTTGCACGTGGCCCAGCTCCAGGTAGACCTATGTCTGCTGTATCTATTCCAAGTGAGTCCATCAAGTGTAACAGTTCTATTTTCCGTTCTATAGATGGATCAATTACTGAAGGTGACTGTAGCCCATCGCGCAGAGTCTCATCATCAAATTCAACCTTATGAGTAGGTTTGTTTGTAGGTGCTACTTTATTCCAATCATAGATTAGTTCAACAGACATTTTTACCTCAACTCTAGACTAAAATAGTATCAAGCATTTTATCTCTTGAAGCAGTTAAAATTCTATCTCTTCTGGCCAGTCTTCTTTTTTATCACCAAAACCACGCATTGGGTTGTAGGTTTTACCGCTTCGACTAGCAGGTTTGTCTTGGCTCTTCTCTTTCTGCACCTCTTGTTTAGTCTCTTTACCCTTTTCTGGGTGCCAATATTTCAACTCGAAATGCTTGAACATACGGATCGACTTACTATCGGTAACAAACAGAAAGTCTTTTTCACCAACAGGAGCGACTTCTTGCTGGATATCAACTACTTCTAGGCGCATTCCATACCAAGGGTCATTTTCATCTACAGGCGTGACCTCATCACCTGCTTGAAAACCGGTCTTCATAAGCCTCCTTCCATCTACTCTACCAAACAGAACTTAAGAGTTAAGTGGAGATAGATTTGGCTGAGGAGTTGAAAAATACTTTAAATATAGTCTCTGAAGTTAGAGAATCTATGGGTTGCCTATTGAAATATTCCATGTGTAAGCTGGAAAAGCAAGTTTATAGAATCGACAATTTAGATCTACCAATCGCTTTCTGCAGACTATAAAAACGTTGTAGGAGACTAGAAGATGTATAATTACCGTCTATTATCACTGTTTCTAATAACCCTATTTTTTATGCCACTTTCAGTAGCAGCACAAGCTACAAACAAGCCAGAGATTGTTCAACTCAGCCGTAACAGTGCTCTAGTTGGAGGAGGCCAAGAAATAGTAGTTGAAGGTAGGAATTTTACACCTGACCTTGAATTGACTTTAGGGGGCGATCCAATACAAGAGCGGACTATAGACAACAGCAGTCGCCTGCGTTTCATAGTACCTGCCTTTCCACTACCAGCTAGCAAAGTGCTCACAATTAAAACCAGTAGTGGTATTGCCCAAAGACGCTTTCTCATTACTGCAAAACCTCTATCAGAACTCAATCCTTTAGAAATTACTACTATTGCAGGAGGAGGTATTTTCTTGGGTGATGGAGGCTCAGCAACAAGTGAAGATGTATCAGTAAACCCTTTAGCTGTCGCTGTGGACTCCAACGGCAACGCTTTAATTGCTGATGGTAGAAACAACCGAATTCGTCGTGTAGAGCCAGTAAATTCTATAATTACAACTTTGGCTGGACAAAACAGCCTACCTTCTTTTGGAGGTGATGGCGGCTCGGCTGCTAGAGCTAGTCTTTTCCGCCCCAGAAGTATTGCCATCGACAGAAGTGGAAACATTCTGTTTCTCGATTCAGGAAATTCTAGGATTCGCCGTATAGACAGAAATAGTGGCACTATTACAACAGTTGCTGGTAGCAGCATCCCTTTCTTTTTTGGTGATGGAGGGCCAGCCACAAGTGCAGGTTTAGGATCAACACTTGCTATAGCACTTGATCAGAATGGAAATATATATATAGCAACTGATAACCGAATACGTCGCGTTGATGTCCAGACAGGGATCATAAATACAGTAGCAGGAATTATCACTCCTGGCTTCACAGGAGACAATGGACCAGCAATCAATGCCAGTTTGAATCGTCCATCAAGTGTAGCTGTAGACAATCTAGGTAATTTTTTTATAGCTGACACAGGAAACAATCGTATACGTCGTGTTGACATAAGTAGTGGCATCATCACAACTATAGCAGGTAATGGTGCGAGAGGTTTCAGTGGAGACGGAACAGCCGCAATAAATGCAGCACTCAATAGCCCATCAGCAGTAGTTATAGACGACTCTGGCAACCTTCTAGTTGCTGACTCTGGCAATAATCGTGTTAGAAAAGTAGATCTTGCTACAGGTATCATTACTACTATAGTTGGTAACGGAAATGCTCAGTTTAGTGGTGATGGAATGGCTGCTCTAAATACAGGCTTAAACCCAATATCACTAAACATAGATGCTAACGGAAATCTTCTCATCGTTGATGGGGTTAATAGCCGAGTAGTTCGTGTTGATAGGTCAAGCATTGTCACCACGCTTGCTGGCAATGGCCAAACTGTTTTTACAGGAGATGGTGGACTGGCTGGTGGTGCTATTGTCAATCAGCCCAGAGGAGTAGATTTTGATGCAGAAGGAAACCTCTTAATTGCTGACTCTGGAAATAGTAGAATCAGGAAGATAGATATTACAACAGGCATTATTACAACTGTTGTTGGAAAAGATCAGAATCTTTCTGCTGGAGATGGCGGTGCAGCAAAAGACGCTACATTGGCAGATCCATTCAATGTAACTACTGATAAAGAAAACAATATATATATATCTGAAGGATTGAGAAACAAAGTACGAGTAGTAGATGCGAGAACTGGAATAATTACAACACTTGCTGGAACTGGTATGCCTTCTTTCAGTGGTGATGGTGGCCCTGCTGCAATGGCTGGCCTCGACACCCCTGCTGATCTAACTGTAGATCGTTTAGGCAATCTTCTTATTGCCGATACTGTTAGCAGTACTATTCGTCAAGTAAACAGAAATAGAATTATCAGTACCATTGTTGGAAATGGAATGTCTGGTTTTAATGGAGACAACCTTGCTGCAACAACAACAGTACTAAACAATGCTTTTGGTATTGCTTTTGATCTACAAGGTAACCTCTACATTGCCGATAGTCTCAACAATAGAGTTCGTAAAGTCGATGCAACTACAATGATAGTAACTACAATAGCTGGTAATGGTCGCCCAGGATCAACAGGAGATAATGGGCCAGCCAAAGATGCCACGCTTGCCAATCCTTACAGTGTTGCAATAGATCCAGCCGGAAATATCTTTGTCTCAGAATTTCTTAACCATCGCATAAGACGTATTGATGCAAGGACTGGAGTTATTACAACTATTGCAGGAAATTCAATACGTGGATTTTCTGGAGATGGAAATCTAGCAAAAGATGCTAGACTTGCAAACCCAGCAGATATAGCTTTCGATAAAAACGGTAACCTCTATATTGCTGAGTTTGGTAATAATGTAATACGTGTAATAAAGGCAGTAGGAGAGGTGGTTGCTCCTCAAGTTACTATTACTGCTGCATCTTACACAAAGCCAACATTCATAATTACAGGTAATGGATTTGGTATATCAGGGGTAAAAGTTACTGTAAATGGCACAGAAGTAAGCACTAGAATAACTACACAAACAGAAAGCCAAATTACACTTAAGGGAGCCAGAAAAAAGCTCAATATAAAGCGTGGAGCTAATGAAATTGTAGTATCTGTAAACGGTGTTGCCTCAAACAGGTTTACTTTCAACTTTTAGGTATGTCTCAGATTCTTATGAAATCAACAGAGAGAAAAGCTTTCCTACTTCGACGTCTTGAGCAGATAGCATACTCCTTGCAACAAAGTGGAGAAGCTTTAGCTCTGATAGGACTTGGATCAGTTGGTTTAGAAATTGATAGGCTTGATGAATTTTCAGATTTAGATTTTTTTGTAATTGTCAAAAAAGGTTGCAAAAAAAGATTTATCGAAAGCTTAGATTGGCTTAGCAATATTTCATCTATAGCCTACTCTTTCCAAAATACAAATGATGGTTACAAACTGCTCTTTCACGATGAAATATTTTGTGAATTTGCAGTTTTTGAAGAAGCTGAGCTTTCCAATGTTACATTTGCTCCAGGAAGAGTTATCTGGAAAGATGAAAGTTTGGATAGCTCAATTGCAATACCAAAGAAAGACAGAACAGTAAATTACAAAGTTAACAAAGAATGGTTACTTGGCGAGATACTGACCAATCTTTACGTAGGATTGAACAGGTTTCATAGAGGAGAGAAACTATCTGCATCACGTTTTATTGAGCAGTATGCAGTAGATCGTATTATCGATCTTGCAGAAAGTCTGGAAGAAGAGAGACCAGATATGAGAGACCTATTTTCCAAAGAGCGACGTTTTGAAAGTAGGTTTCCAGTTATTAGCAAAGAGCTTCCTAAGTTTATTCAAGGTTATGAAAAAAGCTGTGAATCAGCTAAAGAAATAATGCTTTTTCTAGAAAAACACTTTGAAATAGATCTCTTTTTTTCCAAACTTATCTACAGACTCTGCAAGAAAAGCTAAATGTCTCCCCAAGTGTGTTGCAGCAAGGCTAGAGCTGTAATACCTGCTGTTTCTGCACGCAAAATTCTTGTGCCAAGAGATGCTATATAGAATCCAGCTTTTTTTGCTAGCTCTATCTCTTCTTCGCTCCATCCACCTTCTGAACCTACAACAGCAGTGATAGACTCTGGTTTAACAATCTTTTCAGAAATAGTCCTGATGTTATCTCCTCCACGCTCTGAAAAGAAGATCACAGGACTTGTAGCTTGTGTAATGAGTCCACTAAAACTTACAGGCAGTAGTATATTAGGCAGGCAACGCCTACCAGACTGTTTTGTAGCTTCAAGCGCAATACGTTGCCAACGCTCTAGACGATTATTAACTTTTTTTTCAAAGCTGTTTTCAGAAACTTTTATATCAGTGTGCTGACTGATAAGAGGGATTATATTGTTTACACCAAGCTCTGTAGCTTTTTGTATAGCTATTTCAAACTTCTCACCTTTAATCAATCCTTGTACCAACGTTATAGCAAGATTTGATTCAACAGTGTTTGTAAGTTCACGTTTAAGAAGAAGCTTAACATTACTCTTATTTATCTCTTCAACTTCTGCTAACCATTCGTGTCCTATACCATCAAAAACTTGTACTTCATCTCCAGCCTTAAACCTAAGAACTTTGCAAAGGTGATAAGCCTCTTCTTCTAGAAGTATTGCTGATGAAAAGTCTATATTTTCAGGAAAGGCAAAAAATCTAGACATACCTCAACTTAGGCTAGCGATTATTGAGATCCATTCTCCTGCTTTCTCTATCTGTCCCAAAACCAGTGAACGTGCATTGAGAGCCTCTACTACTTGCTGCTCCTGCACATCGAGTATTCCAGAGAGAACTATTTTTCCATCTTTAGCTAGACAGGCTACGAGGTCATCCAATATCTCAACAATAACTTCTGCAGTAAGATTAGCAACAATCAAGTCATAGTTACCACTCTGATAGTTACTTGCAGAAGCAACACTCAAGTTTACTATCTTATTAACACTATTTATTTCGGTATTTTCTTTGGCAACG
>JAEUQL010000228.1 GCA_016789295.1 Blastocatellia bacterium
GTCGATCAGCAGTAACATCACAAAGAGTATCAAACATTAAAGCGTTAGGATAATGTTCTCGTATTTTTTCTGTGACTTCGTGAAGCCTTGCACGGCTTTGGGTACTTTGGGCTACTATACAGATCTTTTCAGGATCTAGCGAAGGCAGCTTATCTATATCTTCATCTTTGTCAATAAGATAACCACGGTTTTGTGTAAAACCCATCAATCCTATAACTTCAGGATGTCCCGTTTCACCAATGATTACTATGTTATAACCCTTGATTGAGTGCTGTTTGACAATAGCCTGTATACCGCCAACGTGTGGACAGGTCGCATCAACTATGTTCAAACCTTTACTTCTAATCTGATTTCTTCTCTCTGGAGTAATACCGTGGGCACGTATAGCTATGGTTCCTTCGTTTATGTTCTCTATACCATCCGCTACGTGTATGTTGTGATCTTCAAGTACTTTAAGTACTTGAGGATTGTGTATGAGTGCTCCATCAGTATATATAGAACCTTGTCCACTCTCTGCAGCTTTCATTACCAGATCTATAGCTCTGCTAACACCCCAACAGAAACCTGCAGTCTTTGCAACAACAATCTTAGCCATTGAGCCTCCTACAACTCAAACTTAGTCTATTTAGATCAACGTATTACTGCAAAATCTAGGCGGTAGAAACGCCTAAAATTACCGAAGAACGTACCAAACCCAGGATCGGCAAGATTTGCCTTGATATTACGAGGGTTGAAGTGGTCTGTCACGTTGAAGATGCTGACAGTAAACTGGGCTGTATACTTCTTAAACTTCACTTCTTTTGTTATAGCCATGTCTAAAGCAGCAAAACGTGGAAATCTTGTACGATCACTGTTTCGCTGTCCAACAAAATCTTGATTCTCATTTCTGACTGAAAATGGAAATCCGGTATGTAGATCAAAGATAGGTACTATTGATAGGCCGTAAGGAAGTTTATTAAACGTTCCTCGAATAAGTAGCCTGTTTGGTGCGTCAGAAGAGAGATTGGAAAACTGGTTTGGTCTAATAACTGGTTCTGGAAAGTCACCAAAATATGTATTGAAATCATTCTGCTCTCCTCTAGCTTTACTTCTGATGTAAGATACACTGAAGTTGCGATTTTCATCTATTTTTACATTACCGGTAATCTCTAAAGCTCTGTAAGAAAGTCGGCCATTGTTGAAAAGCAGTATAGAGCTTTCTGTTGGAGTGAAGAAAGGAGAGACATAAAGGTCATTCTTGGTAAAACTATCAATATATGAAACTTTCAACAAAAGGTTGTTATTAAACTTCTGGTTAAACTCTACATTAAAAGTCTGATTTCTTGGTGCATCAAAGTCGCTGCCACGATTTGGTTTACCACTCGACTTGGGAGCTAGTTTGTAAGTAAACTCGCGAGGGCCGTCTATTACGCTCCTCCCATCTGCTGCAAATTGAGTGATAACTTGCCTTGGTGCAAGTACAAAGCTGAGTGCATTGAGTGGAACTCTGTCATAGAATAGTCCATAGGCAGAACGAAAAACAGTATTGCCACTCTGTGTAGGAGAGTAAGAGATGGCTACACGAGGCATTAGATTGACACCGCTTATCGCTCTCTGAGTTTCAACTCTGAATCCATAGTCGATATTTAAGTTTCTACGTACCAACCACTGGTCTTGCACAAACCCTGCTATTTCAGCATTGTTTGACCGTAAACTCCCTTCGTTTGCGTAGTCTATCAACTGTGAAAATGTGCCATCGTTTCTGGTTATTGCTACTGGTCTTTGTCTGGACTCACCACGATTTCTCAAATAGTCAACATCTATGCCAAATTTGACATTATGTGCCCCTTGTGCATTCATTGGCATGATAGAATTAGTTACTCTGAGCTGAAAACGCTCGGTTGTTCTTCGGTCTCTTCTGAAATAGTTACCGTCTCTGGTTGTGGGGAGGATGAGCATTGTATCGTCTCCATCTCCAAAGACTCTGGCGTTGATACGTTTGTATTGAAAGGTAGTTTCCAGAAACGATCCGCCATCAAGTGTGTACCTATCTATAAATGAGAAGGCTGTGTCAAAGGTTCTCTGGTTCGGTGCTACGCGAGCAGGGTTGAAGAAGTCTAGGTTCACATTTCCTGTCTTACGAGTTGCTATATTGAAGGTAGTTGTTATGGTCTGTTTTGGTGAGACTATAAGATCAAGCTGGCTGAAGCTTCTTGCAAGTTCTTTGCGTATTTCATTGTTTGGTGCAGCAAGCCCTCGAACAGGCCGTTTGTCTATAGCATATTCTAGACCTTGTGCTGCATATAGCTTCTCTTTGATAATAGGTCCTTCGAGATGAAGGCGTGGTGAAACGTTAGCAAATCCAAAAAGTTTGCCACCACGAATTCTTGGTTCTGGAAAGAAATCATTGAGTTCAAACTTGAACTTCTCCCCACCGCGTTTTGTGTCTACTTTTGTAACTCCACCTGTAAATTTTCCATACTCAGGCAGATAAGGATTGGTAAAGACGCTGACCTGCTCTATCGATTCTAGCGGAATACTAAGCGCAAAGTTTCCTGTTGCTGGATCAGTAGCATCTGCACCGTTTATCAAAAGTGCACTCTGATTCTCCCTGGCTCCCTTGATGCTTATCTTCCCATCTGGGCCACGTATCACATTTGGAACAATTGGAAGGGCTTGATCGAACTCACGGCTCTGTGCAGGAATAGTTTTAAGGACTTTTTGGCTAAACTGTGCAGAAGGAGCAGCACTCTGCTCTATGAGCTTTTCTGAAGTTCCCTGAATTTCTACGACATCAGTAACCGTAGTCTTTTCAGCTAGTTGCAGGGAGAAGCTAAGCATAGCGTTTACAACTATCTCAATGTTTGATTCACTAAAAGGTTGAAACCCTTCAGCTTCTACTTCGAGTGTGTAGAGTTTTGGAGCCAGACCTCCTACTAAGGTCTCACCACGCTCATTAGTGAGTTGGTCTTGAGATATAACTTTTCCATCTTGGTCGCTAAGTTTAATCTTGGCGTTCTTTACAGGGTTGTTTTTTGAATCTAGGACTTCAATCTTTATCATTCCTTGATCCATCTTTTGTGCAAAAGCAGAATGGGATGATATTAGATTTGGAGAAAAGAAGCAGAATAGAGAAGCTATTATGAATATATATCTCAAGCTGTTATAAACCTCTTTCTGGCTCTGAAGCCTTTTGGAGATGTTGTGATCATCCAACAGGTTTCAAAATAAATGATTCGGTACTATAGATGCAAAGTGTAAAAATAGAAGTTGCCGTTTGTTGAAAAAGCATTCTATCACTGAATTTAAAGATAGATCAGCTATTGTTAGATAAAGATATGGGCACAGTTTGCATAAGAGAGTGGACTACTGTGCCCGTTGAAATCTACGCAGTTGTGTGGTTGCTCTCTTCGTTCTCATCTTCCAACGAACGAAGATACTGGCCAAAATAACCGTTCCAAGGTGGTATCACTATTGAGACTGAGCCGTGTGCTGGAGTAAAGCAGCCAAGCCTGATCAATGGTCTTTGATCTTCTGTGTCAATATAACCAAACTTTGGCATCATCTTTCTCTCTTTTGATGAGACTGGATCAAGCTTTTCTGCTCCACCAAGAATACCAACCCAACAAGTTCCACATGAGGCTGCACGACACTCAACAGGTATGGGGCCTTCTGGACAACGTGGATCTTTGGAACGATAGTCGCGCTTGTCACTAGCTGCAGCCGTGGCCAAGTCTTGACCATCCAACAGCTTGTATCTGCAATCTTCTTTATTTTCGTTAAAAGTTACATTGTAGACCTTATCCACAGTTTTCAAGAAACCTAGTATTCCTTGACCTTCATCTTTTGCTCTGGCATTAAAGATCTGGTCTGGACTCTTTTTGATAACTTTTTCCGAAAGAGATATTTTTCCAGAAGATGCTTTGAAGGCTTCGATGCCAACTTGCTGTAGCGTCAAAAAACCTACTGCAACTATCCCAAGCAGCAGCGAGTTATCAACTTTCAGTTCAGAAGCAACTCTGCCAGCTACCTCTTTGATCTGTGCAGCTAGTTCAAGGCTAGAAGGAGCTTTGCTTGAAGCAGCATGCTCTTGAATAGCTTTTTTAACTGCTGACCAGTAGCGGTGGCCATAGAGAAACTCGTGTGATCTATCTATTTGGTCTTTGAGGTGGTACTTGCCGAGCATTAGCAGTTTTTTTGCGAGTTTCTCAGGATCTTCTGATTGTTGAAGGGCTTTGGCCAGTTTGAGTGGAAAAAAGTAGAACCATATCTGGGTTGCATTTTTGTCTACTTCATGAATGTGTGGAAGTAGCGATTTTACGGTCACTTCCCAAGCTCTGGTGTCGTGTTGATTAAGGAATGCTTCAAAGAGTGTCTCTCCACTCTGTTTCATGCTCAGTACCTCTAAAGATGTAAGTTCGTTTTCCTATGAAAACAAATGAAACAGTGTAACAGCCTCAACTCTTTGGGTCAATCACGATCCACTAGCTGTAGACAATGCTTCTTCTTACAAAGCTCTACTGGTATTTCAAATGTGGGAAGTTATGTAGGACTCTGCTATTCAAACTCTTTATATTCAAGATACCTATCGTAGAAGATGTTGCTGACTTCTTCCATACTGAAGCCAATTCTTCTAGCGTCGGTAGCAAGTTCAGCAGTAGTTGGAAAGATAGCAGTGGCGGCCTGCTCTTCTATCGAAGCAATAAATCCGTGCTGGTCATATTCGACCTTATGAAGAGCAAAGCCAGCTTTTCCATCTTGCCAATGGATCACTACTCTCAAAGGGCTTCTGTAGTCACTAGCCCAGTCTTTTATTGCTGCATTGTGCTTGGTGCAGCGAAGTATCAATCCTTTGGTAACATCGGCAATACAGTTACACCTGTACCTTACAAACAACTCTGTCACTACTCCAATCTTTTAATATCTTTTGCTATTTCCTAAAAATATTTATTACCTAGTACTACCTATTTGCCAGTTTACCTGCTTGAGCCTGTACAGCAGTTATTGCGATGGCATCGACAATATCTTCACTTTTGCAGCCTCGTGATAGGTCATTTGCTGGCTTGTCTAGACCTTGAAGTATAGGACCTATGGCAGTTGCACCAGCCAGACGCTCTGTTAACTTATAGGCAATGTTGCCTGCTTCGAGGTTGGGGAAGATAAGCGTATTTGCTTTTCCAGCAACCGAACTTGCAGGAGCTTTACTAGCACCAATAGCAGGCACCAATGCTGCGTCTGCCTGAAGCTCACCGTCAATATCTAGTTCTGGTGCTCTAACTTTTACAGTCTTATATGCTTCAATTACTTTGTCTATAAGCTTGTGAGATGCACTACCTTTGGTTGAAAAGCTAAGAAGGGCAACCTTTGGTTCCGCACCAAGTAGTGCACGAGTATTTTCTGCTGATGCAATAGCTATTTCGGCAAGTTCTACAGAAGATGGATCGATAACAACACCACAATCTGCATATATGAAATTTCCATCAACACCATATGGGCAATTAGGGACAGACATAATGAAGAAGCTTGATACAATTTTGAAACCCTTCTTAAGCCCAATCACGTGAAGCGCGACACGGACTGTATGAGCTGTTGTATTTGTAGCTCCTGCAACAGATCCATCAGCTTTGCCTTCGCGTACCATCATGTTTGCAAAGTAGAGTGGGTCTTGCATCATTTTTTCAGCTTCATCTTGTGTTATGCCTTTGGCTTTTCTTATTTCATAAAGCATCTGTGAATACTTACCAAAATCTGGTGAACGACGATGGTCAATAGCTTCCACTCCAGCAAGTGATACTCCAAGCTTTCGTGCGTGTGACTCTATCCTGTCTAAGCTGCCGAGGATAGTTATCTTTGCAATGTGGAGTCTGGTTGCAGTGGCAGCAGCAGCAACAGTGCGCTCATCATCACCTTCAGGTAGTACTATGTGTTGTATGTCTGCTGCTGCACGATTTCTAAGTTGTTCAAGAACACCCATTTAAACCTCTTAAAAAGAGTATTTTACTGCAAACTGGATCATACGGGCTGGAACTGTAGTAGATACAGATCGGCCAAACGCTGGAGCTTCAACTACTCTTACTGGAGTTCCAAAGTGAACTCTGTTGAAGAGGTTGAAAAACTCTGTCCTAAATATGATCTTCTGTCGCTCAGTTATACTAAAGTTTTTGATTATTGTAAAATCGAGCGATGCAACGCCAGGGGATCGAAAACTGTTTCTTCCTACCACACCGTCTGTCCCAAAGTTAAGGTCAAAAGCTGGTGCTAGGAGTGCAAAGAGCTGTTTTTGTGAGAGGTTTTGCGTATCGATCCTAACTACTCCTTTATCTACTTGCT
>JAEUQL010000229.1 GCA_016789295.1 Blastocatellia bacterium
ATTCACTCAAGCTGGCAGAATAGAAAACACCACTATTGAAGTGGATTTTGGCAAAGAAGCTATCTTCTTTAATCTTTAACTTTCTGCCGTAAAGCTCGCCTTCAATATCAAGCGTCCACCTGAAATCTTGCTCGTCTTTCTCTCGCCCTTCCATCGCTAAGTACTGAAATGGTCTCTGTGAACTATTCCCACCTACTACCGAAATATTGATAGTTCTCTTCAACTGGTCTCCTCTAAACCTTGCTACTTCTCTTTTCTCACTGCCTATCAATTTATAAATAGCCATTTCTGGGCTGTGATGATGAGCATTGAGCAGCCCTACTGTCACTTTTTCACTGCTTCCCATAAACAGACCCATCATTCCATCAAATTCAAATGTCACTGTTGATAATACTTGCGAACAAGAGGCTTTGCTCAAAGACGGAATTAGCAGAGTTAAGGCAAGTACTGACACAATGACCAGTAGGAGAATGGATCTTTTCATCTTTTCACCTTTTTATTGACAGCGAGAGAATGGAATATCTTTCAAATAGAGCATTTTTGATCAGAATGCTCTCTGTTTACAACACGAAACTCAGTTTTCAAAATTGCACAAAGAGTAGATCTAGAAGAATCGTTGACTTTTCTAGCAAGAATAGACTAGAATAACCCGCATTAACCTTAAACTTAAAATCCTTAAAACTTAAATTAGGAGGAATAAAGTATGAAAAGACTTTCGGCTTTGCTGTTAGTTCTTCTATTTCCAATACTTACCCCTGCACAGTGTGTTGGTTGTGCACGCTCCACACAAGGACCGTATTTTACTTGTGTTTCAGGCTCACTTGCTTCAGAGTGCAACACAGATAGTAATGGTACGTTTTGTTTGCTAGTTGGCGTTTGCAAAAAAGATGAAGCTCCTCCACAGGGAGATCTAGAATCGATCAACACTGATGGTTTAGCATACAGTGATGAGTTTTTGAGGCAAGTTGCTAATGTTGATACAAGATTTGCTGCTACTTTGTGGGTCATAAGAAAGTACCCTAAAGATCCAATTATGGTCAAATGGTTTGATGTTCCTATCCTCTATGAAGATTTCGAGCTTTTGCTTTCAGGGCAGCATGAAAATTCTAAGATCTTTCACCTGAACCTTCAAAAGAAAATGACAGATTCAACAGCAATCCTCGACTACAAAATCAGAAAGAGTGTAGACAAACAAGCTGGAAAAATATTTCTCACTATAGAAGCACCTGTTTCTGAAAAAGGTCATACAACATTGGACTTGACCTTAGACACAAAGGTTAACAAAAACAGAACTCAAGATGTACTTTCTTGGAATATCAGGTAGCATACAGTAGACTTAAGCATTCCTATTCACAACCAAAGCTGCAACTCTGAACAACAAGTCTATAGTAGTTCTAAAGTGGAAATGGTGCATTGTCGCACCATTTCCTTACTGTCTTTGATCTTCAATATAACTGCCCTGTTTATGCACTAAGAAGCATTTCTACAAAAACCTATCACAGATAGACTTTATGAAACCTTGGTCTTCTACCGAAGAGTGATAAACTTTATATGTTAACCTCTTTTTCTCTAGGCTAGCTCCTGTGAGAAAGCTTTTTGTCCTGTTTACCTTTCCCATCTATAAAACCTCTTTGCTGGATTGAAATTTGCGTTAAAGCTTTTTGGCATTAAAAAACGGTATTTGAAGCTAGAAGGTGGGGCTTATGGTAAGTAAAAGCACACAGATTCCAAGTTTTATTGCGGAAATCCCCCCAAATAGCTCTTTGTCTTCTAAAGAAAAAGAAGCTGTATTCAGAGCACGTCGTCTTTGCAAGGTCTATCATATGGGTGAAGTCGAAGTCCATGCACTGCAAGACGTTGATCTGGATCTTTACAGTGCAGAGCTAGTAGTACTGCTTGGAGCTTCTGGAAGTGGCAAATCAACCTTGCTCAACATCCTTGGTGGCCTCGATCCACCAACTAGTGGAGAAGTTTATTACCGCGACCACAACCTTACTGTCAATGATGATGCCGCTTTAACCCGATTTCGTCGCGACCATGTAGGCTTTGTCTTCCAGTTTTATAATCTAATTCCAAGTTTGACCGTCCTTGAAAATGTTGAACTCGTCACCGAAATAGCTATTGACCCTATGCCCGCTCAACAAGCACTTGAAATGGTTGGTTTGAAACAGCGCCTTCATCATTTTCCATCACAACTTTCTGGAGGCGAGCAGCAGAGAGTAGCTATTGCTCGTGCTATTGCCAAACGTCCCGAAGTTCTTCTTTGCGACGAGCCTACAGGTGCTCTCGATTACCAAACAGGTAAATTAGTTTTAGAGGTAATTGAGCAAGTAAACCACGATCTTGGCACAACTACAGCAGTCATTACACACAATGCTGCTATAGCCGAAATGGCCGATAGGGTTGTGAAGATGCGCAGTGGCAAAATTGTTGAAATTAGCCATAACAGGATCAAGAAACACCCTGCCGATCTGATCTGGTGAGGTGGAGTTATGAATAAACTCGACCGAAAATTACTACGCGACCTTGTACACATGCGAGGACAGTTGATAGCTGTAGGGCTAGTAGTTCTTTGTGGTGTAGCTACTTTTATCTCTATGGGTAGCACTTACTATTCCCTACTAATCTCGCAAAAAAACTATTATGAACAGTATCGTTTTGCAGATATTTTTGTTCAACTTAAAAGAGCACCAGAAACTATTACACAACAAATAGAGAAGATAGATGGTGTCGTTACAGTACGAACGCGCATTGTGACAGAGGTTACACTCGATATTAGTGGGATGAATGAACCTGCAACAGGAAGGCTCGTCGCCATTCCAGACCAGCGTAGACCAATGCTCAATGACCTCTTTTTACGTGCAGGCAGTTATATTGAACCCAACCAGGCCAATGAAATAATCATTAGTGAAGCATTTTCAGAAGCAAATAACCTCAAAGTAGGAGACAGTTTCAAGGCAATAATCAACACTCGCTTGCAAACTCTGCGCATCGTTGGCATAGCTCTATCACCTGAATATATATATGAAGTTCGAGGTGGAGGATCATTCTTTCCTGACAACAAACATTTTGGTGTTTTGTGGATGAGTCAGAGTGTACTGGCTAGAGCTTTCAATATGGAAGGCGCGTTTAATGACCTTGTCCTAACACTTGCTCCTGGAGCCTCTGAAGCAGAAGTAATTACCCGTATAGATAAGATTTTAAGTCCTTATGGTGGGCTTGGAGCTTACACAAGAGCAGAGCAGACTTCAAATCAGTTTATTACTGATGAGATTGCTCAGAATAAGTTTAGCAGTACTATCATTCCACTAATATTTCTTGGTGTAGTCGCCTTTCTACTTCACATTGTTCTTTCAAGACTCGTTAATTTGGAACGCAATCAGATAGCTATCTTAAAAGCCTTTGGCTACAAAAATAGTGCTATAGGCTTGCATTATTTGAAACTTGCTCTGGTTCCGGTTTGGGGTGGAGTAGCTTTTGGAACTATTTTGGGAATGTATCTTGGTTGGAAGCTTACAAGCATCTATGCAATCTACTATCACTTCCCCCTTTTGCAATATGAAGCAAGTCCACAATTGATTGCTGTAGCTGTGTTGCTAACAATTATAACGGCTGCTTTTAGTGTAGCCAATGCTTTGCAAAACGTTTTTGCTACTGCACCAGCAGAAGCAATGCGACCCGAAGCCCCACCACAGTTTCGTTCTGGTTTGATAGAAAGACTCGGTTTTCATCGCTTCTTCTCACCTGCTATAAGGATGATTCTGCGCAACATCGAGCGTAGACCTCTCAAATCACTTTTTGCCGTACTTGGCGTAGCTGTTTCAGTGGCCATTCTTGTTGTTGGCAGGTACTTTTTTGACGCATTTGACCATATGCTGAAGATGCAGTATGAAAAAGTGCAAAGACAGAATGTAACACTGGTCTTTAATGAGGTTCGACCTGCAAGAGTGCGTCATGATATTGAAAGATTGACAGGTGTAATGCAGTGTGAACCGTTTCGTGCTGCTCCTATAAGGCTGCGCTTTGCACACCGAACAAAACGAACCCTTCTACTTGGAATCGAGCAAGGAAGTAGACTACGCCGTCTTATAGATAAAGACCTCAACGAACAGATTCTTCCTATCGAAGGCGTGGTACTTACCAAAAAACTTGGTGAATTACTTGGTGTTGCTGTTGGTCAACAGCTAACAATTGAACTCCTTGAAGGTAAAAGACCTATTAAGACTGTTTATGTTGCTGGTTTTGTTGATGAACTGATGGGGCTTTCAGCATACATTGATATGAAAGCTTTAATGAAGATGCTCGACGAAGAAGATACTATTTCGGGTGCTTATCTAAGAGTAGATCCATTGGTTGCAAACCAGCTTTATAAGCAACTTAAGGAGATGCCTGCAGTTAGTGGTGTCTCCATTCGTGAAGTTGAGATTGGCAGCATCAGACAGACTATAGAGAAAAGCCTCAACTTATCGACTTTTATGCTTATCTTTTTTGCAAGCGTGATAGCTTTTGGAATTGTCTATAATGGCTCTCGGATTGCACTTTCAGAGCGTGGGCGAGAATTGGCCAGCCTTCGTGTACTTGGCTTTCGTCAATCTGAAGTAGGTTTCATGCTTTTAGGTGAACAAGCCTTCTTGACACTGGTTGGCATACCTTTGGGTTGTTTTATCGGTTTCTGTATATGCCTTTGGATTCCACATAGGCTTAATACCGAACTTTATCGAATGCCTCTAGTCATAAACCCAGAAAGCTATCTTTTTGCTTTTATAGTTATCACTATAGCTGCTTTTGTCTCTGGCCTTTTTGTTCGGTGGCGTATCAAAAAGCTCGATCTAATAGCAGTACTAAAAACAAGGGAGTAGTTTTATGAAAAACATTGGCGGTAAACTCCTTCTTTTAATTGTAATTGCTGCAATAGCTTGGATCGTTTGGACAGCACTAAAACCAATACCTATAAAAGTAGAGATAGCCAAGTCTACAAGAGGAGCTTTACAGGTCACTATTAATGCCGAAGGTAAGACCAGAGTCCACGACAGGTTCACAGTCGCTGCTCCTGTTAGCGGTCGCTTAACACGAATCGGTCTGCACCGTGGAGATTATGTGATAAAAGGGGCTTTCCTATTGCGGATTGAACCTATGCCTTTAGCACCACTCGACCAACGCCAATACAGAGAGGCTGTAGCTAGAGTAGACGCCGCCCAAGCCGCAAGACAGCAAGTAGAGACTGCTATTGAACACGCAGAAACAGATTATCAGCAGGCTAAACGCGAACTACTTAGAGCCGAACATCTCTCAAAAACTGGTGATATTTCACAACAAGATCTGGAACGCTACAAGAATATCGAACAGGCAGCAGCTAAAGAGGTCGATGGGACAAAGTTTAAGCTACAAGCTGCAAAAGCCGAAGTAGAAGCTGCCCAAGCTGCATTGCTTGTCTTTGAACAAGGCGAAGAAAATAGCAAAGCGGCTGCCATTGAGCTTCACGCACCCATAGCAGGTAAGGTTCTACACATATTCGAAGAGAGCGAAAGAGTAGTAGCGGCTGGAACACCAATACTTGAACTTAGTAACCCTCTACAACTTGAGATTGTTATCGATCTACTTTCGAGTGATGCCGTAAAAGTTCTACCTGGACAGCTAGTAATTGTAGAAAATTGGGGAGGTGAAAAAGCTCTGCAAGCACGTGTGCGCTTGGTTGAGCCATCGGCTTTTACTAAAATCTCTGCTCTTGGTGTTGAAGAGCAGCGTGTCAATGTAATAGCCGATTTTGTAGAACCTGTTGAAAAGCTTGGTGATGGATTTCGTGTTGAGACCAAGATTGTTATCTGGGAAAGTGTTGATGTATTGAAAGTTCCTACAAGTGCACTCTTTCGCCAAGGCCAGAACTGGGCTTTGTTTGTTGTGGAAAAAGGTAAAGCTCTAGAAAGAAAAGTCCAAGTAGGCCACAAAAGCAACTTTGAAGTAGAGATTCTTCAAGGTCTTTCTCCAGAAACAGAAGTTATCCTGCATCCAAGCAATCAGATTCAGAATGGAGTCCTTGTAGAATAGAGATTTAGTCCATTAACTATGAAAGTTTCTGCTTTCTTTTAGAAAGAATGCTCATTATATGGAAAAGATTAGAGACTAGCTGATAGCCTAAAAGGTGTGATTGAAGAGTTTGAAGCTTTCTTTATAGAAAAATAGCCATTATCTATAAAAGATTATCCTTTTTCTGTGAGGTAATGCTCTTTTTTTGTCAAAGAAAGAGCTAAACAGAGAAGATAAGGGGCAATTAGTAACATTAAGCTCAAAAAAGAGCTTCTATTTT
>JAEUQL010000022.1 GCA_016789295.1 Blastocatellia bacterium
CTCCGATTTGATAACAAAGTGTACATCTGGAAAAGCAGCAAATATAGATGCTGCATAATCTATGATGGCTTTACCTCGAATCTCTTTTGCGAGTAGAGGGTCAAAAAAGACAACTTCTTCATTGTAAAGAGCTGCAAGCTTCTCTAAATCTTTATTATTCCAGGCAGCCATCACTTCTGTGGCTATTTTGTGAATATCCATAATTTCCTCTGTTGTTTCTAGTTTACTTTTATTTGTCCTTGTCCTTGGTAGACGATTTTTATCTGTCGTTTACCATTTGGTGGAATTTTACCAAGAACTGTAAAAAGGTGAGGTCTATTCAGAGAGTTGAGAGTTATGTCTGTACCTGCACAGTTACGCCAAGCTCCAAGGGCTGCTGCATCTTCAAAGAGTTTCCATTTAGCTTCTTTATCGTCTATGTAGACTTTATATTCTGAAGGTTGGTTAGCAAATATTGGCAGCATGCTCCAAACCATCAAACTCTCTTTAGATTCGTTGACCACTTCACGCTCTAGAGTCTGTTCATATCGGTCATCGGTAAGCTGTCTGACAGAACCACTATTTTTTGTAACTTTAAGTTTGGCCGCTTTGGTTTGCATCACAGCACCATCCAAGAGTACACCATTTGGTGGCCCCACTTTTCTCAGGCCAAAGCATTCATCTTTGTCAAAATTTACATCTTTAAGATCAGAACTCTCTTTAGTAGAAGCTGAAAAGTCATCGTTTGTAAGTGTTTTGCTTCCTTGTGCAAAAGTTTGTGAAGAAAGCGCAAAGATGGTAAATAGAGATAGTACTAGTAGATGTTTCATGGTGCCCTCTGGGTGTTATAAATTTTTTGCTTACTACTTTTTAAGAAACTTGGCTATTCCATTCTGACAATCTTCAGTCATTCTGCAGATAGTATTTGCATCCATGCCAGATTTGAGAGCAGTTTCAAAAGCCATTCCATCCATCTGATAGAGAAGGCGTTTTGAAAGAACTACTGCAGACTTACTTTTTTGTGCAAGATTTTGTGCATATTCGCTTACTTTTGCATCAAAATCTGTATCAGAGAAAACTTTATTTATCAACCCTATTCGTTCAGCTTCTTGTGCACTGATAGGCTCGCCGTTTATGATGAGTTCGAAAGCTCGTTTTTCGCTAACGGATCGGCGAAGAATAGCCATTACCATGGCAGGGATAAAGCCTATTTTCACTTCTGGATATCCAAACTGGCTACCTTGTGAAGCAAGTATAAGGTCACAAGCTGTTGCAAGCCCGCATCCACCTGCTAGAGCACGTCCACGAACGGCTGCAATCACAGGGATGGGTAGGTTGCGTATCTGCATAAAGAGTTCCATCAGAAGCCCTGTATCTTCGAGGTTTTCCATAATGGAGCTTTCAGCTATCTTTTGAAGAACTGAAAGGTCTGCTCCAGAACAGAAGTCATTTCCTGCACCTTCTATGACTGCAACTTTGATCTCTGCATTATTGCTCGCCGTGCGAAGAGCCGTTTTGAGTTCACTGATGATTGTGTCATCGAGGGCGTTTCTCTTTTCTGGACGGTTCAGTATAAGCTTTGCAATTGCACCATCGGTTTTATAAAGAATTCGGCTGTATTCTGACATAGACTAGACTGTCCCTTCTGGAACTTCTATCTCCATTCTCAAAAGTGCAGAACTGTAGGTTTTGCCTTGAGCATCGGTTTTGAGTGAAAGTGTACCACCACCACCCAGCGATTTGTGTAGAAGAAAATTTAGTGCTCCAAGATTTGGAAGCTCAAAGCGTTCTACTTCGCCAAAACATATACCTTCAAAATGCTTTTTGACACGTTCGGCGGTCACTTCTGCAACCAGTATAGAGTAGTACTCAGGTTTGAGGGCAATGATGCCAACGTTTGCTGTGTCGCCTTTATCGCCAGAACGAGCGTGAGCAAGCTTTGTAAGTGAGACTTTCATTTGGATCTCCTTAATTACAGATACCTTAGACTAGGTAAAAGATGGGAAGAACTGACTTTAGCAAGGTTAAAGCGGCAGAGCTTTATCGTCAAGACAAAATTGAGTAGCCGCTCTAATCTCTTTAGTGATATTCTGCTTAGTTCAACATTAGCACTATGATCTCAACTTTGGGTCATAGGCTTTGATTTAGCCAGTTTGGAGCAGATACATGGGAAAGTTTAAGGGAGTGGATTTCTACGCTATAGATTCGTTTCTTTCTGAAGAGGAACGTTTAACAAGAGATTCGGTGAGAGATTTTGTTGAAGAGCGCATAATACCGATCATAGAAGACTGCTATGAAAAAGCTCGTTTTCCAGAAGAGCTTGTCAAACCGCTTGCAGATTTAGGAGTTTTAGGAGCAAGTCTTCCTACTGAGTACGGTTGTGCTGGGTTGGGAAGTGTAGCTTATGGCCTAGTGATACAAGAGCTTGAGCGAGGTGACAGTGGGATACGCAGTTTTGCAAGTGTTCAAGGGTCGCTCGTAATGTATCCAATATATGCATTTGGCTCAGAAGAGCAGAAGAGAAAATGGCTTCCAGCACTTGCCAAAGGGGACAAGATCGGCTGTTTCGGTCTTACAGAGCCTGATTTTGGTTCAAATCCCAGTGGTATGATGACCCGTGCAAAAAGAACAAAAAATGGTTGGCTACTCAATGGCAGCAAAGCTTGGATAACCAACGGAACGATTTCGGACGTTGCAGTTGTTTGGGCAAAAACAGACGAGAACGACAAGATCAGAGGGTTTATAGTAGAGAAGGGCACTCCTGGCTTTACTGCTCCTGAGATTCACCGCAAGCACTCTTTGCGAGCTTCTGTTACTTCAGAGCTTGTATTTTCAGATTGTGAAATTCCAGAAGAGAACATCCTACCCTATTCGGGAGGCTTAAAATCGCCACTTATGTGTCTATCACAGGCACGCTATGGTATCTCTTGGGGTGCAATAGGTGCAGCAATGGCCTGCTACCACACTGCTCTTGAATATGCTACTGGAAGAGTTCAATTTGACAGGCCAATAGCAGGATTTCAATTGCAACAGGCAAAGTTTGCCGACATGATCACAGAGATCACAAAAGCACAACTGCTTAGCCTACAGCTTGGAAGATTGAAAGAGCAGGACAAAGCAACTCCTGCACAAGTCTCTATGGCAAAGCGCAACAATGTGGATATGGCACTGCAAGTAGCACGTCAATGCCGCACAATTCTTGGTGCAAACGGCATTAGCGGAGACTATCCAATTATGAGACACGCTAACAACCTGGAATCGGTCTACACCTATGAAGGCACACACGACATACACACCTTGATAATTGGTGCTGAAGTAACAGGAATACAGGCTTTTAAGTAGAAAAGAAGTAGCTTTCATTTAATGCCTACTGCCGAAACTCTTAACAGTTTTTCAGCAGTAGGCTTTTTCTTTAGAGGATCTTTAGTGATTATCATTAGAAGTCGAGACATCACTGTCTCAAAAGAGAGTGTCTCAATAATAGCAAGTTTTGAGACACTTTTGCTTTAATAAAATGAGACAACAGCAACAACGCACGCAGCCCAGAAAAGTTTAGAGCCTTCAACCCTAATATCTATCTTATTCAAAATAGAGAGTTTATTAAAATATTCTGAAACTTTTAAAATTTCTGCTGCTTTTTCCACTCTTCTGCACACTTTTTGATTTAGAGACCAACGAAAGAAAATCTTCTATATGTAAAGAGGCTGCTATGAACTATAGAGAAGGAAATATCAGATTTTCAGAAGCTATCTATGAGCAATCAAGAGCAAGAAGCTTGAGACTATTACAGTTTGTACAGAAGAAAGCAATGTGGATTTTGAAGACCGATGGAAGTCTGCTACTCAAACGCTCTGTGGACATAGCCGTTTCGCTATCGATGCTAATGGCACTCTCCCCACTCTTTCTGCTAGTTGCGCTACTTATTAAGTTGACCGATGGTGGTCCAATACTGTTTTGGCAAACGCGCATTGGCAAGTGGGGCAAAGAGTTCAAGTTTCCCAAGTTCAGATCTATGGTGATGAATGCCGAAGCTTTGAAAGACTCCTTAATATCACAAAATGACCACAAAACAGGTGTTACCTTCAAGATGAAACGTGACCCAAGAATCACCTGGATAGGAACAATAATAAGAAAGCTCAGTATTGATGAGCTTCCACAACTCTGGAACGTCCTTAAAGGTGAAATGTCGCTGGTTGGCCCAAGACCTCCTGTTCCAAGAGAGGTGGCAAACTACAGTTTGGCAGATAGACGTAGACTCGCCACTACCCCAGGGCTTACTTGCATCTGGCAAGTGAGCGGAAGAAGCAATATAGCCTTTCCACAACAGGTTGAACTCGATGTTGAGTATATACAGAAGCAGAGTTTCTGGTTTGACCTGAAGTTACTAGTAAAAACAGTTCCTGCAGTGTTGACAGGTAGAGGTGCTTACTAAGTAGAACTTGTCGGAGGGTATTACTGTGAAACAGACTGTCCTAGCCAACAACATCAATTTACAGACACGTTTTTTGAAGCAGTCAAGCTTTCTGGCAAAGTTTCTCAGATTCAAAATAGGCAAAACTTCTACTGTCTATTGCAAAAGAATAATGGATATACTGCTCAGTCTTTTGTTATTGATATCTCTTGCCCCATTACTACTGACCATCTATCTTTTATTTTACAGACAGCTCTCTTTTAGAAAAGAAGAGATGGTAGGGATGTTAGGTAAAACTTTCTGGTGCTACAAATTGGATCTTACTGAGAACCGAGTTTCAAGCTTTATAAGAAAACTATACTTCGACAGATTTTTACTGCTGCTAAATGTATTGTTGGGCGATATGTCGATTGTAGGCCCAAGACCTCTTCGCAGCATTGAGGTAGATAGTAGGCAAGCACTTCAGCGCACAAGACACGAAGTGAAACCAGGAATGATCTGTTTGTGGTGGATAAGACAGAGAGCAAACATCGACTACAACAGTGAACTTGACATAGACAGTGAGTATGTAGTTACACAGAGCACCAAAGCGGATTTGGGCATAGTGCTTCGTTCACTACTTGCAGCTTTTTATGGTGTGAGAAATGGTGAGGTAGCCAAAATAGTAGATGTTTTGGGAATCCCTATACACAATCTCTCTATGAAAGAAGCAGTTACAGAGATCCTTAAACCAAGACTTGAGCCTATACAGATCTCTTTTATTAATGCTGATTGTGCAAATATCTCTCAAAAAGATAGACGCTATTTCGATACTTTGCAGTCTTCAGACTTCAACTTTGCAGATGGAATAGGGTTAAAGCTTGCTGGTCGCATTCTCAGTAAAGAGATCAAACAGAATGTTAACGGCACAGATCTTTTCCCTCTGCTTTGCAAAGAGCTTGAAGACTCTGATAAAGGTATTTTTCTTTTGGGTGGCAGACCTGGAGTTGCTGAAGATGTCTGTAAGTGGATTGAGAAAAACTATCCAAAAGTTAAGGTGAACGGCTTTCATCACGGGTTTTTCACTGCTGATGAAGAGACTGGGGTAATTGGCAAAATCTCAGAATCTGGGGCACAGATATTGCTCGTTGCAATGGGTGCTCCCAAGCAGGAGAAATGGTTGAGACACTATCTTGAAGAGACAGGTGTCAAGGTTGGAATAGGGGTTGGAGGACTGTTTGATTTCTATTCTGGCCGCATTCCACGCGCTCCTTTGTGGATGAGAGAGATAGGATGCGAATGGCTCTATCGCTTTTATCAAGAACCAAGAAGGATGTGGAAGAGATACTTTGTAGGAAATTTCCTGTTTCTAGCAAGAGTTGTCTTTCAGAGAATTTTTGATGTGAGGTAGTTATGAGAGCTATAATAGTTGCCCCTGGTTACTCAACCGAAACTAGCGAACTTAATGAACACTATCCAAACACACTCTTTCCTTTGATGGATAAACCTTTTATTCAACATATAGTCGAAAATCTTGTTGAACAAGGTGTTACACAATTCGACATCCTCCTTCATCACTTGCCTGTAGAAGTTGAAAGGCTGCTTGGTGATGGGGAGCGTTGGGGTAGTAGCTTCACTTTTCATGTAGTGCGAGACATAAAGGCTATATACAACAGGTTGAAAGTTATAGAACTGGCCGAAAACGAGCAGGTAGTTTTCGGGCACGCCGACAGACTCCCAAGAATCCACCTTGCAACTTCACGTCTAACAGCAGATGACTGTATGATGGTCTACCAAAAAAGCAGTAATGCTCAAGAGCTAATATGGTCTGGATGGGCACTGATTAGAAGCTCGATGCTTGAAAAACTTTCTTCTGCTACTTCTGAACATCAGATTGAAACAGCTTTGAAGAGTTCGGCTTGTAGCAGATTGATAGATGAAAATCTACTCTGTATCAAAAACTACCTCGATATATTTGAAGCAAACAGAAACATCTTAAACAACCCTTTTGGTAATCATTTGGCCAGAGAGATAGAGCCAGGAGTATGGATATCAAAAGGAGTCAGCTTTGACCCGTCTGTAAAGTTTGTTGCTCCCTTGTTCATAGGTGAAAACTGTTTGATAGGCAGCCATACCACTCTGGGGCCAAATGTCCTCATCTCATCAGATTCTATTATTGACGATAGCTGTCTGATAAAAAACAGCATTATATTTGCTGATACCTACATTGGGCAGAGTGTAGAACTAGACAACTCGATAGTGTGCAACAAAAATATCATCAATTTTCAAGCAGGAACCATAATCAGAATAGAAGACGACTTGCTGTTTACAAGTCTTTCAGGAAAGCAGAAAGTTGCTGTGACTAGATCGTTGCTCTCGCGCTCGATGGCACTACTGCTACTGTTACTGTTTAGCCCATTACTGTTTCTAAAAAGCTTGTGGGAATTTCTTCTAAAGGGAACGGTGTTTCAGAGACAAAGCCTCTTATCAACCAAAGGAAGAGACATTTCACTGCTAAACTTTGCCTCAGTCGCTAAAGAAGAAATGGGCAAAGATTTTATAGGCAGTTTCCTACCTGGGCTTATCAGTGTCATCAAAGGTGAGATTGACCTAGTTGGTGTAAGACCAAGAACCATAGAAGAGTTTGAAGCTATGCCGCAAGCTTGGAAGGAGGTATATATCAACTCAAAACTTGGGCTGGTCGGAGAGGCGTCGATTGAACTAAGGATGACAGAAGAAGAGCACTTCTCTACAGAAGCTTACTATATGATCAAAAACAGCTTCTTCTATGACTTGAAGCTTCTTTCTAGATACTTTTTTCAGGTTTTCACAGGTAGGGTGCTATGAGTTTCAAAATTGGTCTACCACCAGAAAAGTTTGCTGAAGCTTTCCCTTTCCATATAGCCTTTGACAAGTCTTTGCGGATAGTTCAATTGGGAAGGGTGTTACAGAGAGAACCTTTTTCTGTGAAAACAGGAGAAAGTTTGACAAAAACTTTTCTTTTGAAAAAGCCTACAACCGTTTTTGACTTCAAAACCATTCTAGAAAACTTACAAGCTCCTTTTGTTCTTGAGATGATAGCATCTAGTGGTAACAACTTGGTGCTTAAAGGACAGATGCTCTACATAGAAGAGCAAGATCTTATATTCTTTCTCTGTTCACCTTGGCTAACAGACCTCAAAGATATATCTTCTTCTAACCTTTCGTTGAGTGATTTTGCCATTCACGATCCTGTTGGTGATCTACTCTTTCTACTACAATCCAAAAATAGAGCACTTGAAGACATCAATCAGCTTGCACAGAAACTTCGAGCACAGAGAGCTGAGCTTCGAGACATTAATAGAAAGCTCAACCTTCAACAAGAGATAACAAAAGTTTTAATTGAGTCAAAAAACCTCGAAGAAGCTATCACTGAAATACTGCTTACTATCTGCTTTGAATTTGATTGGGAGTTAGGCTTTTTTTGGCAGTTTGATAAAACTATAAAAAAACTGCGATGTGTAAAAACTTGGAAAAAACCATCTTCGAAACATAGCTTTTTAGAAGATGCAGTAATAGATTCTACAGTAGATTACAACAAAGGACTTGCAGGCCAAGTTTTGGCTCAGCGTAGACTTAAATGGATAGACAACATAACTGAAGATGAACGATTCAACGGCTTTAACTTTGATCAAACTGGAGCCATCAACGCAATAGCTTTTCCTGTATGCAGTGGTAGTGAAACTGTAGGGGTACTCGAATTTTTGAGTAGCAGGGTAGATTTCTTCAGCCGTGAAATAGCCTGTCCTGACCAAGGTATGGCAACTTTCATGCTGGAAGTCTGTAACAAAATAGGCTCTTTTATTGAAAGAAAAGATGCAGAACTCGAAATTCAGAGAGCAAAAGAGACTGCAGAAGCGGCTAGTCGTGTCAAGTCTACTTTTTTAGCAAATATGAGTCACGAGATTCGTACTCCGATGAATGCCGTGATAGGTATGACCAGTCTGCTTTTTGATACCAACCTTTCACAAACTCAAAAAGATTATGTTGAAACTATACGAAGTAGTGGAGAGCACTTGTTAACAATCATCAATGAGATACTAGATCTCTCCAAAATAGAAGCTGGAAAGATGAGTCTTGAAAACCATCCATTTCTACTTCGTGACTGTGTCGAGCAGTCGATAGACCTAGTTAGTAAAAAAGCTTCAGAGAAAAATTTAGAGCTTGACTACTATATAGACCAGTCTGTTGCAGAAAAGATAATTGGTGATAGTACAAGACTTGGACAGATTCTAGTTAATCTTTTAGACAATGCTGTGAAATTTACGAAGACAGGTAGAGTAAGTTTAGATGTTAGAAGTGTCGAAGCAGAATTGCCTTTGACTACTACTAAAAGATGCAAAATAGCATTCTCTGTAAAAGATACAGGGATAGGAATAGCTGAAGATCGAATAAAGACTATATTCAATCCATTTACTCAAGCAGACCTATCGACAACTAGAAGTTATGGTGGAACAGGGCTTGGGCTAACTATCAGTAAACAGCTTGTTGATATGATGGGTGGTAATATGAGTGTTAATAGCACCCTCGGCAAAGGCTCACAGTTCTTTTTTACTATTTCAACTGAATCGATAGAAGATGACACATATCAATTTCTACATACAAAATCTATAAAACTGGAAGGCAAAAAGGTTCTCATAGTCTCTTCAAATGAGCTACTTGTAGAGCATTTGAAGAACCAACTGTCTGTGTGGGGGATGAGATCTGTTTCTTCAACAACTCTTGATGTTGAAACTTTCAAAGCAGACATAGAGTACCTGCTTTTGGATAGCTGCTGGCAGAAAGATTTCAAGAATTTGATAAGAAAAGCTGGGAAAGATCTCCTGCAGAAAAAGGTTTTTATTCTAAACACAATTGGCAGAAGAAGAGAGAAAGATATATATACTTTTATTCAGAAACCTATCAAACCTGCACAGCTATACAGAGCATTTGTTGTACAGTCTCAGAAAGATGAAGGCAAGCAGACAAATAAGCGTTTGGCTGTTACAGAACGCAGCCAGCCAAGAATATTGATTGCTGAAGACAATTCGGTCAATCAGAAAGTAGCTATAGGAATACTGGCGAAACTTGGTCTTCGTGCAGATGTTGTTGCAAATGGACAAGAAGTATTGCAAGCACTCGAAAGACAACACTATGACATTATTCTTATGGACGTGCAGATGCCAGAAATGGATGGCATAGAGGCAACAAAGGTCATAAGGAAAAGATGGCAGGGTGAAAGAGAGCCTTACATAATTGCTTTAACTGCAAACGCAACGCTCCAAGATCGTGAAAAATGTCTTGCTGCAGGCATGGACTCGTATGTCTCAAAACCGATTAAGATCGAGCACCTCGAAGCTGCTATCTTGCAAAGAGTTACACCTCCTTTGGAAGCAGAAACTTTTAAAGAAGGGTCTGAGAAGGAGATTAGATCTGGTGCGTGTAGCACTGATATAGACGCTCTGCTACAGGTCTCAAACTCAGAAGCAGAAGCTTTTTTTGAATTTGTAGAAGAGCGATTGGAAGCTTTGAGAAGGTCTTCTGCAACAAAGAGAGAGTTTATAAAAGCTGCAAAGGAGATCAAAGCTGCAGCAATGGTAGTTTCGGCCTTCTGTAGTGCAGACATTGCTCTGAAAATAGTTTCCAGAAAAGATTTTGAGAGGTTCGAAGCCTCATTTCTTAGTCTGAAAGAGGCTTGGCAAAAACGCCTCTCTCCTATCGATCAAAATATTTGGCAGGGCTTGGCAATGCTAGAGCAGAGTACTTGTCCCGATTTTTTGAATGAATTGGTAAAGATATTTCTCAGTGAAACTCCTATAAAGATTAGAGCCATAGAGGACTCTTTTGCCAAAGAGGACTTTGTTACTATTGAGCGTGTTTCTCATAGCCTCAAATCAAGCAGTGGGACTATAGGTGCTACCTACCTTTCACAAATATGTGCAGACATCGATAACTTTTCCAGAAGAAAAGGTGCTAAAGAGATATCTCAAGCACTGCCAAAATTGAATACTGCTGCTTTTGCTGTCTGTGAGTGGCTGAAACAGCATTTTCTGTAGGTTGGCCATTCACTAAGACTGAAGATCTAGATCAGGCGTTAATAACAACGTTGTTATTAAACAGTTCTGTAAAGTTGATCAAGAACTCGACTAGTCGTCTTTGTGGATATTTAGGAAGTAGCAGGAGTGTGCTTTGATGGCAAGCCAGACATACTCGCCAGTTTTTAGCTCCATATCTTTAGCTGCTTGCCTTGTGATTATTGTAGTAAGCTCGGCTCCACAATCTACCGTAACATAGAGATTTGTTTCTCTTTCTACAATCTTGATTACTTTTCCTTGGAGTATATTTCTGGCACTCGTCTTTTGAGGCTCAGAAGTGGCAAGTAGAATATCATGGGCACTTATTCCAATAGAGGCTTTCTGATCGGTCTGGTTGCTAATAGGCACTTCAAGAACGGTTCCGCGAATACGTACCTTCATTGTGCCTTTCTCTTCTGATCGCTCTTCTATTGTGCCGGTGAGTATGTTCTCAATTCCAACCAGTGACGCTACAGCCAAGTTTCTAGGAGAACGCAGAATCTCCAAAGGCGAGCCGGAGGCTATAACAACACCTTTCTCGAAGACAAAAAGTTTCTGGCCAAGTGAGACTGCTTCGAGTCGGTCGTGTGTTATCAGCAGTATAGGAATAGAAAGACTAGTAGAGACTTCTAAAAGAAGATTGGCTGCGTTCTCTTTGGTTATAGAATCGAGTGCCGAAAAAGGTTCATCCAGTAGCAGTAGACGAGGCTTGATCACCAAAGCTCTCGCCAGAGCAACACGCTGACGCTCACCACCAGAAAGTTTTTGGGGATACTCTTTCTCAAGATGGCCAATGCGAAATCTTTCCAACATTTCTCCTACTTTTCTAACCTTCTCTTTGCGAGAGAATGAACCAAGTCCATAGGCTATATTTTCATAGACATTGAGGTGTTCAAAAAGTGCCAAGTCTTGAAAGACCATACCTATTGAGCGTTTCTGTATTGGAACATCAATAAAGTTTCTGCTGTCAAAAAAAGTGAAATCTTCAGTCTTTATAATTCCCCAGTCGGGTTTTATAGTTCCTGCTATCAAGCCAAAAGTACTACTTTTGCCAGAACCAGAAGCACCAAACAGAATGTTGATCCCTCTTTCAGCTACGAACTTTGCATTTAGCTCAAAAGCTTCACCCTTTGAACTCGGAAACAGTCTTTTAACTTCAACTAGTAGCATAGTCTACCTTCTATTGATTTTATCGAAGATCTAGAAGTTAATAACAACGTTGTTATTAAACAGTTCTGTAAAGTTGATCAAGAACTCGACTAGTCGTCTTTGTGGATATTTAAGAGGTAGCAGGAGTCTATTTTGATGGCAACCCAGATGTACCCGCCAGTTCTTAACTCCATATCTTTAACGTGAGTTCGGGATAAGAAAAAAGGAATAGAAGCCCCTTGTTGAAAAGTAGATAATAAAAAAGATAACCAAAAACAACGAAGGAGCTTTTAATATGGAGATTGTAGCAATATTTAGCGATATAGACGACTTTTGTTTGGTGTATGAAAAGCAATTAAATAAAAGGTTGTTAGAAAGAGGAGAAAAGCAAAGGAAGAGAGAAAGTCGGCTAAGTATAAGTGAAATAATGATGTTAATGGTATGGTTTCATCAATCAGGATACAGAACATTTAAGGACTACTATACAGTAATGAAGCACTTAATGTGGGCATTTCCAAAATTGGTAAGTTACAATAAGTTACAACAGGTTTGTAGAGTTACAGAGCGTTATTATCTTTGGCTAGTTATTTAGAAACAAGGAGTATCAGCACGGCGGATGTTTCAGCACTACCCAACGCTGAAAATAAGGTAAAGAGCATTTGTGGCATCCGAGTAGAGCAGGAAATGTTTCAGCAGAAACAATAAAACGTTACATAGACCAACAGTAGGAACGTGGCTGAATAATGCAAAAAGCGTTCAAATACAGAATAGAAACATCGGTAGTAGACAAGCTTGAGCAAACATTGGAGATATGTCGAGAGTTGTACAATGCAGCATTGCAAGAGCGACGAGAAGCTTACCAGTTGAGAGGTAAAACGATTAGCTATGTAATGCAAGCTAATCAATTACCCGCTATCAAATATAGTCCTGCCAAACTATTTCATAGACTTCTTGTGGTTCAGACTTTCCTTTGACCGCTATCTTTCCAAGAGGTTTTGTTGGAAAAGCATCTTTGAGAAGCGAGTGTGTATAGCTACTAACTAGTATCTGTGATGGTTTGGTGTTTGATTCAAGGCGAGAGGCTAGATTCACAGGATCGCCGATTCCAGTATATTCCATTCTTCTATCTGACCCAATATATCCAACAGTTATTACACCTGTATTGATTCCTATCCCAATGCTTACTGCAGCATCATATTTCTGCTTAAACTCTTCACGTAGGTCTACCATAGACTTCTGCATATCTATTGCAGCTTTGACTGCATTTGACGGTGATTCTTCGGCTGCATAAGCAACACCAAAGAGAGCCATCATTCCATCGCCTATATATTTATCTAGCAGTCCATGGTGCAGAAAAATCTTCTCGGTCATTATAGTGAAGTACTGATTGAGAAGCTCTACTACTTCTTCTGGTCTAAGTTTCTCTGATAATGGTGTAAAGCCACGGACATCAGCAAAAAGGATGGTAGCTTCTTTGTTTGTTCCTCCAAGTTTCAGAGAGTCTGGAGAGACAAGAATCTCGTTGACTATGTGGTCTGGTAGGAATCTACTATAGGCTTCGCGTGCCAAAGCTTCTTTCATAAGTCTTTCGTGGTTTGCTGCATTGTCGAGAGCCATAGACGTTTGGGCTGCAATCGCATTCATCAAGTCGAGATCGTCAGGGCTAAATACAAGCTTACTTTTGTGTGTATCTATGTAGAGCACTCCTAGAGGTTTCGCATTCGCTATTAGTGGAGCGCAGATAACAGATTGTACGTTTTGAAGCATTACACTCTTGCCCATAATACGCTCATCCATCTGTGCATCAAGAGATAGCAAGGTTACTTGTTCTCTGAGAGCTTGTTCAACAATAGCTCTTGGTGGAGATATCAGTTCTGAGTTGTTGTGTTGTTCAGAACGGAATTTAATAAATTTTGTTTTAAGTTCTCCTGTAGTAGTGTCTTTAATCTGCACCAGACATCTTTCGGCTGGGGTAAGCTGAAAGAGCATTTTGGCCATACGCTCAAAAATTTCATCAAACGCAAATACAGAGCTGAACATGCTGCCAAGTTCGTAGAGATGAGAAAGGATTTCGGCTTTTTTGCGAAGTTCTTCAAGCTCTTTCTTCATTGACTCGACGTTGGTTTTGTCAACAGTCAACTTGGTCAGATCAGTTCTAGACATCAATAGAGAGGCATTGCTTGGAGCGCGAAGAAGCACTGTACCGGCTGGGGTAAATTCTGGAGGTGTAATGTCTGGGACAGTCTCTTCAACGAGTTTGACCCTGAGTAGAAACGACCCTATTTGAATAGAGTCTTTATCTTTTAAAAGCCTTTCGTTTGAGATCTTTTCTGCGTTCAAGTAAGTACCATTGGCACTATCAAGGTCTTTTAAGAAATATTTGTCTCCACGCTTTATTATGAGAGCGTGTTCACGAGATATCTGGCTGTCAGGCAGGACAATATTGTTTTTAAAGCCCGATTTGGTTAGCTCAGATCTACCTATGCGTGTCTCTGCTGATGTGAGTTCACATTCAAATGAGTCGTTGTCTATAGTAGAACGAACCAGAATTTTTGCAGCCATAATAGATGTAAATCCTTGTCAGATGTGCATAAGTCGGAATGTGAATGTTATCACTTGCACAAAAAAAAATTCAAGATTCAAAGTTTGTAACAACTAAGAATCTTGAACTTTTTCTATCTATTTTCTTCCAGCTCTCTTGAGCATTGCTTCAAATTGGACTGGATCCATAGTCAATTCGTTTGTGTGGCATCTCTTACAAGTTTTTTCGTCTGGTGTTCCTGTCATTACTCTGCCACCTCTAACTGTAATTGTCCATTCTCCACCAGTTCTTTCATGGCAGTTAAAACAGGTTGAACGGTGATATTTGTTTGGATCTTTTGTAAGGACTATATTAATGCGTGATATATCATAGCCAAAACCTTGGTTCTGATTGACGTTGTGGCAATCGTCGCATCTATTAGCCCCAATGCTCTTATGAGCAAGGTGGTCACCGTGTCTGAAGTTGAAATAGTCGTAGGAGACTCCATTTCTTCTTGTATCTCTGGTGAGAAATTCCTGAGATTTTGCAGTCATGTGACAATCTATACAGCCACCAGGGCCGAGTTTATTATCTGGGGTCTTCTTTACATTCTCTTTGGTAATGTTTGGTTTGTGGCATTCATAGCATTCAGGATGGTCTGGCATAGTGGATCTGACAGACTTCTTAATCTCACCATCGTCTGGTTTGTGACAAGTAACACAGGTCTCATTTTTGTGTTGTACTGGATATGCGTGTGAAAACTCCATTCCAAACTGTCTCAATCTGGTAGGTGGGACAGGGGTTGGGTATTTCACTGTAGAAGCTTTGACAGGGAAGAGTTTTGCTTTCTCGTAATTACCCTGTTCGTGACATGCCAAACAGATCTCCAAAGATGCGTCAGTAAACTGTTGTGCGTGGCATTTGACACATGAGTCATGGTATGGGTATTCAAGAGGAAGACCAACCTTCTTCTGTTTGGTTTCTGCACGAGCGTGACAAGAGTTGCAGCTATTTTTAGTATCGGTCAGCTCTTTGTGTGATTGTATGACCTTTCTGTTGACTTTTTGCTCATCAAAATGATCATAAGGTTCGCTGTAATCTCTCTGTTCTGCAGTCGATTGAGTAGGAACTGCTGGAGCTGGCTGAGGCGCAGTCTTTTGAGCAGCTTGGTAGGCTGCACGCCCAATCTCTGTGACTATAGTAGCTGTTAGTACGGTACAAAAGAGAGTTAGCACTATCTTCTTCAATCTGTTCACTTTCGTAAACCTGCCTTCCTCAATTTACTTCTTAGGTTCTTTAGATTCTTCGGATTTTTCTTCCTTCTTAGGCTCCGCTTGCTTTGTCTCTTTTGGAGCTTCTTTCTTTGGTTCCTCTTTTTTGGGCTCCTCTTTTGGAGGAGGGTCTTTTCTCAACCGTGCCAACATAAACTCTGGTAGTTCATAGGCATTGGCTTTCTTGGACTGACATACAGTACAACGACTTTCCAAAGGTTTCTTGATATATATTAGTCTTTCAACACTTGTAACCGGATCTACTTCATGGCAGAACTGAAATCGAAGTCTTTTACCATCTTTCGTTAGAAAAAGTTTTTTGGTCTTTTCATCCTCTTTTGTCTTTATAGCTCTTGGCCTTGAGTCTTTCTCGTGGTCATCATTATGCAAGAAAGGCCCTTTTTC
>JAEUQL010000230.1:0-4149 GCA_016789295.1 Blastocatellia bacterium
CAGTTGTTTACAGAGCACTTGCGGGTCTAGATTCTATTGCACAAGCTGCTGGAAGGTGTAACCGTGAAGGTTTACTCGCTCTTGGCAAAGTAATACTTTTCATCCCTCCAAAGCCTTCACCAGCAGGTCACTTAAGACAAGCAGAAGAGTGTGCAAGGATATTGCTGCAAGAGGATAATATAGACCATTTATCGCCTGAACGTTTTACAAAGTTCTTTCAGAATCTTTACTGGCTTAAAGGCAAAAATCTTGATAGACATAAAATACTTGATGATCTACAACCAAACCACGAACTTGGAATCTATTTCAAACGTGCAGCCGCTAATTTCAAGATCATTGATGACAGTGCATATCTACCACTTAGCGTCCGTTATGGTGAGAGTCCGAAGGTAAGAGAGATGCTCAGACAGAAGAAAGATAAACAGGCAGTAGAACGTTACTTGCTACGCAAACTTCAGCGTTTTACTATCAATATTCATAAATCTGTACATAATAAACTTGCCACTAATGGTGAGATAGTAGAAATCAATTCAGAGGTTTTTCCTGGCCTCTTTGTTCAAAAAACAGAGATATATAGTGAGAAAGTAGGTTTATTAATTCCTGATCTTCTATCCTATCGATCAGAAGAACTTATTGGGTAACAACAAGATGGAGGAGTAATGAGCAGTAATCTTATAACACTGAGAGTTTGGGGCGATAATGCTTGCTTTACCCGCCCAGAGATGAAAGTTGAACGAGTTTCCTATGACATAATGACCCCATCATCAGCTCGTGCTATCTTGGAGGCTATTTTCTGGAAACCACAAATGCGATGGAAAGTTAAGCAAATAGACCTTCTTAAACCTATTCAATGGGAGTCAGTGCGCCGTAATGAAGTTGGAGCAATCGTATCAACTAGAAACTTGTTGACTGCTATGAATACAGGTAGCGGAAATCTTGGAATGTTCATTGAGGAAGAAAGACAACAACGCGCAGGACTGTTTTTGAAAGATGTTGCATACACGATACACGCAGAATGTGAACTTACAGAAAAAGCTGGTCTTGGTGACAACTTAAGTAAATATTTGGAGATGTTCAAAAGAAGAGCAAGCAAGGGTCAATGCTTTTCTCAACCTTACCTTGGATGTCGAGAATTTTCTGCCTTCTTTGAACTTATTGCAGAAGATGATCTGCTACCTAAACCTGTGCAAGAAACAAAAGAGCTTGGATGGATGCTCTACGATCTAGACTACTCTGATAATGCTTCTCCCAAGCCCCTTTTCTTTAGAGCTTCTATTGTTAATGGCTCTATGAAAGTTCCTTCAATTGATAGTATGGAGGTACGCTCATGACTGCTACATCAATTCTTCACGCACTCTTTGATTTCTATCAAAGAAAGTCATCTGAAGCAAATTCAGAACTTCCCAAAGAAGGATTTCAAAAACAGGAGATCCCTTTTATTGTTGTACTGGACGAAACAGGGAATTTTGTTGCCCTTGAAGATACCAGAACAGAGAATAAAAAATCTGCAAGAAGTTTCTCTGTTCCTCGTGGTGAAAAAAGATCTGTAAATATAGCTGCAAATCTACTATGGGATAATATTGGCTATGTTTTTGGTATTGATACTAAAGGTAATCCAGAGCGTACCCTACTTCAAAAACAGGCTTTTCTTGGAAAAATAGAAGACTCTTTTGCCCATTCTAGAGATTTGGGGGTTGAAGCTGTACTTAAACTACTCAAAAACAACGAACAGATAGAGCGTATCTTTAACCATCCATTGGGTCAAGAACTTAAAGAATCTACTGGAAACATAAGCTTCAGGCTAGCAAATGAACAAATACTTGTATGTCAACGACCTGCTATAGCCGAAAAGCTCTCTGAAAATAGCCTAGAAAAACCAACTTCTAAACAAGTCTGTCTAGTTACAGGTAAAGATGATAATCCTGCGTTACTACATACTGCTATAAAAGGTGTGTATGGTGCACAGTCTGTAGGTGCAAATATAGTCTCTTTTAACCTTGACGCTTTCAAGTCTTATGGTAAATCTCAAGGCTTAAATGCTCCTGTCGGTCAGAACGCTGAATTTGCTTATACTACTGCGCTTAATTACCTCTTAGCGAAAGGTTCGAAACAGAGACTTCAGATAGGCGATGCTTCAACAGTCTTTTGGGCAGGTAGCCTAAATAAGATGGAAGATGTCTTTCTAGACTTTTTTGGTGACTCACTAAAATCTCAAATTGAACCTGATGGTGAGGCTATACGTGTTCTCTATTCTTCACCAAATACAGGAGCTTTCTCTTTAGATACGGACAAAACACCTTTCTATGTTTTGGGACTTGCTCCTAACGCATCTAGGATTGCAATAAGATTTTGGCATCATAGTACTGTTGCGGAAATGGCTAAAAATATACGTTGCCATTTCGATGACCTTGAAATTGTACATAGTGTAAATGATCCTAAATACCTGACAATACACGCCATACTGCTTGAAACTGCCTTATTGCATAAATACGAGAATATACAGCCCAACCTTGCTGGCGATGTAATATCCTCTGTCCTTTCTGCAACACCATACCCTTACACTTTATTAACAGGTATTTTGCGCAGAATTAGAGCAGATAAAAGAGTTTCCTATACTCGCGCAGCCGTCCTTAAAGCTGTAATCAACCGTAACTGCCGCTACTACAATGATAAGGAGAAACAGATAGCTGTGTCACTCGATAAAGATAATCAAAACATTGGATATAGATTGGGTAGACTCTTTGCGGTACTTGAAAAACTACAAGAAGAGGCTAACCCTGGTATCAACTCAACAATCCGTGATCGTTTTTATGGGTCTGCTTCTTCAAGCCCTGTAACTGTCTTCCCATACCTACTCAAACTGAAGAATCATCACATAGCCAAGCTGGATAGTAAGGGTCGAGGCATCTTTTTAGAGAAAGAGATCGGAGAGATCTTCCAGTCAATAACTGACTTCCCATCTCACATGAGCTTGGCTGATCAAAGCAGGTTTGCAGTTGGGTACTACCACCAACGTCAACAGTTCTATACAAAACGTGAAGAAAACTAAAGGAGAAGAAAGAAAATGACAGCCATTGAGAATCGTTATGACTTTATACTGCTTTTTGATGTTAAAGATGGCAATCCAAACGGTGACCCAGATGCTGGAAACCTTCCTCGCGTCGATCCAGAGACTGGACACGGTCTTGTTACAGATGTCTGTTTAAAAAGAAAAGTGAGGAATTACGTTACAATAGCCAAAAATGAACATCCTCCCTTTGAGATTTATGTTAAAGAAAAAGCCGTTCTCAATAATCAAAACAGTCGTGCTTATAAAGCTCTAAATGTGGATATTGGTACTAGTGATGCTAAACGTAAAGGCGGAGATAATGTTGAAAATGCTAGAAAATGGATGTGCCAAAACTTCTATGATGTACGCACTTTTGGTGCTGTCATGTCTACAGGTGTAAATTGTGGTCAGGTTAGAGGCCCTGTTCAACTTACTTTTTCGCGTAGTATCAATCAAGTTATCCCCCTTGAACACTCCATTACAAGAATGGCTGTTGCTACAGAAGAGGAAGCGAAAAAACAAGAAGGTGATAACAGAACTATGGGACGTAAATTTACACTTCCTTACGCGCTCTACAAATGCCACGGTTTTGTATCTGCTCATCTAGCAACACAGACAGGCTTTTCTGAAGAAGACTTAGAACTTTTTTGGGAATCTCTCAAAAATATGTTTGACCACGACCGCTCTGCAAGTCGTGGACAGATGGCTACTCGTGGCTTGTATGTCTTCAAACACGAAACCAAACTTGGAAATGCTCCAGCACACCTGCTCTTTGATAGAATAAAAGTCGAAGTTAAGGATGGTATTGCTGTAGCACGAAACTTTGATGATTATAAAATTACTGTTGATACCTCAGAACTTGAAAACGTAACTCTTCAAACCCTTGTAGGATAACTATGAGAAAGCTTAACTATAGCAGTGATGAACTTGTTATGGTTTCTGCTATTCAACATTACAGCTTTTGTCCAAGACAGTATGCTCTTATACATATGGAGCAAGTGTTTGATGAAAATGTCTATACACTCCGGGGTAGAGCAGTACATAATCGTGTAGATGAACCAGACTCTTTTATGTTAGGAGTTGTTCGTGTCGAGTACTCT
>JAEUQL010000230.1:4159-6287 GCA_016789295.1 Blastocatellia bacterium
GTGAAGAAATGACTGGAAAAACTATTAATTTTGGAGCTATATATCATCATACTTCCAGACGTAGACGTGAAGTGAAAATAACTGATAGTCTGAGAAACAATGTTGTTGAAATAGTCGAGAAGATTCGCCTAGTAATGCGCTCTGGTAAACTACCTCCTCCCGTCTATGACCAACGCTGTCGTAACTGCTCTCTAGTGGATGCTTGCCAACCTGATCTAGTAGTAGCCAAAGAAAAGATTAGCTACTTTCTTCAAACTCTCTTTGAAGATGTAACGAAATAGCTGACTTTTTAAGCTTAATATGTAAGATGTTGTTAGGAGTTAATATGCAACAAATTCTTAATACCCTTTATGTTATGACTCCAAACTCTTATCTACACCTCGAAGGTGAAACCTTGCGCCTTGATGTGGAAAAGGAAAAAAAACTACAAGTCCCTATTCACCACTTAGGATCTGTAGTCTGCTTTGGTGATGTTATGGTCTCACCTGCTGCTATGTCTAAGTGTGCTGAAACGGGTAAATCAATCGTTTTCCTCGATAGAAATGGCCGCTTCAAAGCTCGCCTTGAAGGTGCTGTAAGCGGAAATATTCTTCTGAGACTTGCTCAATATAGATCTGCTGACAAAGAAAATGTAGCACTCGATATATCACGGTCTATAGTAGCTGGAAAGATCAAAAATAGTCGTCAAGTACTGATGCGTGCTGCTAGAGAAACCTCTCAGCCTGATGATGAAATTCTGCTTGATAAGAATGTGGCTTGGCTTTTACGTGCAGTAACTGAGCTTAAAAGCTGTACAAATATTGAACAAGTCCGTGGAATTGAAGGAGAGGCTGCAAAAAACTACTTTTCTTGTATAGACCTGTTAGTTCGGCCAGACATACGCCATCACTTTAGAATGAATGGCAGAACTAAACACCCACCAATGGACAGGTTTAATGCACTCTTGTCTTTTATATATACACTTCTAACTAATGATTGTAGATCAGGACTAGAAAGTGTAGGTCTAGATCCACAGTTGGGCTTCTTACACGTAGCTAGACCCGGCAGAGCTTCTTTAGCCCTTGACTTAGTGGAAGAGTTTAGAGCTTTTATTGCAGACCGCCTTGCACTATCTCTTGTAAATAGAGGACAGCTTAAAGAAGATGATTTTGTTGAAAGACCTGGAGGTTCTGTCTACCTCAAAGATGAGAGTAGAAAGACTGTTATTGTCGCTTATCAAAATAGGAAACAAGAAGAGATTACTCATCCCTTGTTAGATAGAAAAGTGCCCATTGGTCTTCTTCCACACTTGCAGGCTCGGTTGCTAGCAAAAGCTATTCGAGGTGATATCGAAGGCTATGTCCCTTTCTTAAATAAGTAACTTCTAGAGGTTATTATGCTTATACTCGTCACTTATGATGTAAGTACTGAAACAGAGACAGGAAAAAAGAGACTTCGCAAAGTAGCCAAAGTATGCACAAACTATGGACAAAGAGTACAAAAGTCTGTATTTGAATGCAGAGTAACACAGGCACAAAAGGAGGAGTTAGAAAGAAAATTGTTGGCAATAATAGAAGTTACAGAGGATAATCTTAGACTATACAGGTTGGTAGAACCTATCGACAAGTATGTCAAAGAATATGGTAACTTTCGTGCAGTGGACTTCGAAAAGCCATTGATAGCTTAAACAAATCTCTTGCAAAAGTCTCAAGAAGAAGGCTTTGCAAAAGAACTTCTTTGCGCGAACCTATAGCTATCTGCTTTTTCTTGCTAGTTTCGCGCAAGCCCTAACTTACTGAAAAATATGATTAAAAGACTTGTACAGCTTCTAAATCCTTTCAATAACTTACACCAAAAGTATAAGACTGCGTTTTTTAGCTTTTTGGTCTTTCATAATCATATATTTACAGATGGGCTGTTCGAGCCGCTTACTATGCGGCTCGCGGATTGAAACATCAAAACCTATGTGGCTCACGCCGATACTGAGCCGTTCGAGCCGCTTACTATGCGGCTCGCGGATTGAAACAATATAGAGTTAATATCAGTGTCAGACACAGCAGGTTCGAGCCGCTTACTATGCGGCTCGCGGATTGAAACCAGAAGTTTTTGTAGTTGAACAATTGTTTTGGGATGGTTCGAGCCGCTTACT
>JAEUQL010000231.1:0-268 GCA_016789295.1 Blastocatellia bacterium
GACTACCCTAGAGGCTGGCTAATAGAGTTAGTTGGAGCAAGAAAAGCGGCATGGGTCTTTACCACAAGTCTGATGCTTATCTTCCTAATCTATCCAATGATTAATACAGTCAAAATAGCTCCTTTCTATTCGCTCTATGTGAATGAGCTTGTTGGAAGTAAGCGAGTAGGGTACTTCTTTCCACACGATGAGTTCTACGATCTGGGGTTACGTGAAGCCATAAGGTTTGTAGCAAGAAAAGCTGAGCGTGGAGCTTCGGTAGCTACTG
>JAEUQL010000231.1:278-5961 GCA_016789295.1 Blastocatellia bacterium
CGTGAAGACCTAGAAGTAAAAGTGACCTCAGACCCAAACTTCAAGCTTACAGAGATTCCGCCAACATACGTAATCTTGCAAGATGGAAGAAGGTATTTTGAAAATATACGCCTATTCAATTACATAGAAACTAACTATGAACCTATTAAAGAAGTACATGTTGTTGGTGGTTTGGCAGCAAAGATCTATAAAATATCTGACAGGTATGGACAGGAACAAGCTTTCGCAAACTCTCCAACTTCTACAATTTCAGCAACTGCAGAAGATAAAAAACTTATAGTTCAATGAAAAAGTATCTGATTGTTAATGCTGATGATTATGGATACTCGGTTGGGGTTAATGCTGGAATAATTGAAGGCCATCAGCACGGCATTATCACAAGTGCAACTATGATGGCTACAGGGAGGGCGTTTGCTGATGGTGTGGAAAGGCTAAAAGAGGTACCGTTACTATCAGTAGGATGTCATATGATGTTGGTTGATGGTGAGCCAGCAGCCAGACCTTCACATATAAGATCATTGCTATCTGGTAATGATAGTTTTCCTTCTACACTCTCGCTACTTATGGCTCGGTTGTCAGCAGGAAAAGTTAAAAGGGAAGAGCTTGTACTCGAATTTCGTATCCAGATGCAGAAGCTGTTCAACGCTAACATAGTGCCAACCCACTTGGACTCACACAAACATTCTCATATACACCCTTTAGTCCTAGATGTGATGATTCAAATAGCTGAAGAGTATAGGATAGGTTGTATACGCAACCCTTTTGAAAGCTTTCCATTGAAAAAGTTGTTATGGAATGGTTCTATAAAGACTTGCAAACGCTATCTTGTAACACAACTGCTTGGCTATTATAAGCTTAGGTTTGGTCAGCGTATACGTAAAACTAATGTGAGATTTCCTGAGCATTTTCATGGCTTTGTTGAAACGGGGACTCTTTCAGTAGGTACAATGAGCAGGATTTTGAGTAGTGTAAAAGTAGGAGTAAATGAGCTGATGTGCCATCCAGCACGTCTGGACTCAGAGTTGCTGGCTTTACCAACACGTCTTAAGAGGTCTCGTGAACAAGAACTTGCTGCTATGACTGCTTGCGAGACACTACGTATAATCGAACAACAGAAGATAGAACTTATATCTTTTCGAGAGCTTAGGTTTTTGAAACTCTAAAGCTACAAGAGGTTTTTAATGAAGAGATACACAGAAAAGATCAACTACTCGGTCGTTGTCCCTTTTCACAATGAAGAGGATAGTGTTACATCGCTCTATCAGAAGATAGTTGAAGTGATGGACGGTCGCTATGAACCTTATGAAATGGTCTTTGTTGATGACGACAGTAATGATGCAACATTTGACATACTTACCAACATTGCAGAGCGTGATGAACGAGTTATATTGGTAAAGTTGAAGAGAAACTATGGCCAGACTGCTGCCCTCTCGGCTGGCTTTGACCATGCCGAAGGCGATGTGATCGTATCGATGGATGGAGACCTTCAACACGACCCTTCTGATATTCCTGCACTTGTTGAGAGACTGCACGAAGGCTATGACCTGGTTTCTGGCTGGAGGAAGAAACGTGTGGACAACCTCCTCATTCGCCGTATCCCTTCCAAAATTGCTAACTGGATGATGTCAAAACTCTCTGGTGTTGAACTGCACGACTTTGGCACTACTTTCAAAGCTTACCGCAAACGTACTATCAAACAAGTACACCTGTATGGTGAACTCCATCGCTTCATCCCAGCTCTCGCCTCTTGGAATGGTGCCAGGATCACCGAGGTTCCGATAAAAAATATCGAACGTGAAGCAGGCCGGTCACACTATGGTCTTTCTAGAACTTTTCGTGTGATGTTTGACTTGCTGACAGTAAGATTTCTACTCAAATATGTTACTCGTCCGCTACACTTTTTTGGGCCTTTGGGTCTTTTTGGTATTTTGGGTGGAGGAGCTATCAGTCTGTTCTTGCTAATCAGAAAGATTTTAGGAGTAGAGCTTTTTACAGAACACGGCCCGCTATTGATTTTAGCTGCAATGATGTTTCTTGCTGGTATTCAACTTGTGTCAACAGGATTAGTTGCAGAACTGCTAGCCAGAACCTACTTTGAGTCTCAAAGTCGCACCATATATAACGTAGACAAGGTTATCTCCTGTGTAAAAGCAAAAACAGGTGTCGAAAGTTGAGACTCCAATCATCGCGCAGTATCAAGATAGTGATTACAGTAGTAGTAGTAGGTCTGCTACTGTTTAAGCTACAACCTAAAAATATACTAACAGCTTTTGCACAAGCAGATCTTTATTGGCTGGCACTGACACTACTGATAGGTGTAGCAATGGTAGGTTTGAGATGGCTGAAGTGGCATCTGCTTGTCAGAAAAGCTGTAGGTATCACATCTCCCAAACAGACTTTTGCATCACTACTTGGAGGAATGGCTGTTGCAATAGTTACACCAGCCAGGGTTGGTGAGTTGAGCCGAGTGGCTTTTCTTAAATCAAACCGCAGAGCAGAAGCAGGTGGTTTGGTGGTTGTAGATAGGTTTATAGACCTGATAGTAATGCTTATCTTTGCTGCTGCTGGTGTTTTGGTACTTTTTCAAGATTTTTCTCTTCTAGCTCTCCTTTCCTTAATAGTATGCTTTCTGCTCTTTACCATCTTTAAGCTAAAACTATTTCTTCAACTGGGAAAAGAAATTGTTCCAAGTAAACGGATAAAAGATTTGCTAGATGCTGCATCTACAGGGCTTGGAAGGCTGTCTAGCTTTGAGCTGGGTCTAAACCTCTTCTTGACGGTCTCTTTGACATCTCTTGATGTTATCTCTTTGCATACTCTGGTTCGTTCATTAGGGGTAGATAACTTCAAGGCTGTAGCTTTTGTCTATCCACTGATAATGCTTACAAATCTTCTACCTATTACTATTAGCGGGCTTGGTGTCAGAGAATCTACTTCTATACTGCTTTTTTCTAAGTTTGCTGTCTCTTCTGCAGTAGCTTTTAATGCTACTTTTCTTTCTTATGTCATCAATTCATTAACACCAGCTATTTTTGGAATATACTTCTTTAGAGGGTTAAAAGTAGTTAACGCGAAACCTTCAGAAAATCATAATAGCTCTGTCTGAAGCGATCAGCATTTTTGCTAGAAAACCGAAAAGTATACTTGTCTTTCTTTCCTACAACTCTAAAAGAGATCTTGTCTGAACCTGAAAGCTCAAGGTCTGATATGCTAGCTAGAGGTACACTAAAACCATGGTCATTGCTTGAAGAGTAGTACCTTACACCTTGTGCATTGATTGATAGTGTTCCACTGCAAGACCCAATAAAACCATGGTCGTGGTTGACAGATGCACTGAAAGGCTCTATGTCTGGATCTGACTTTATTGATAACTTGAGTGTCTGAATTTTGTGCTCAAGAAAGGATTGTGGATACTCTGCGGTTGGACCATAACGTAACATCTTTTCATAATAGTTGAGTGCTGTAGTATACTCTTTTCTGTTTTCTGCAATCTGTGCAAGTTGTGCAAGAGAGCCTGAGTGGCTAGGGTTCTTCTCAAGTACGGCGTTATAGTAGCGCACTGCTTCAGAAACACGTCCTTGCTTCAAGTGTGCTGAGGCAAGATAGAAGTAGATATCTGGGTCTTGGTTGCCAGCTTTAATTGCTGAGTCTAGATCGGCTATCGCTCCAGCAAAGTCATTGTTTGCATACTTTCTCAGTCCAGAAGCACGCAGTGAGTTTGAGTCACTCTGCACAACAACTTGTTGCGACTGCTTCTCTTTCAAAATGCGTACTTGTGCTACTAACTTCTTATCTTCAGGAAAGAGGCGGATCAGTTGTTGATACTTCTCAGTAGCTGTTTTTGTATCTGTTTTGGCAACTGTATCTGCTTCTCTCAAAAGAGCTTCTTTTATTCTGTTTTTTAACTTTATTGCTGGTTGATTACCTCGCTCTATTGCAAGCATTTGAGAGGCATAGTAGTAAGCCGATGAGTTTTGTGGTTCTACATAACGACCATTTGTAAAAGCATTCTCTCCCTGCTCTAAAAGCTGGTTGAGCTGTCCTCGTCGGGCTGAGAGTTCTACTTCTACACGCCTTAGACCATCTGTAGCCTGCTTGTCATCAGGAAATTTCTCTATAAGTCTGTTGTAGAGCTGTTGTGCAGTAGCAAAATCTCCCTTCTGACGTGCTGCTTCGGCTTGCTTTAATACTTCTTCTCTAATCTTTTCTTTTCTAGCTAATGCTATGTCATCGTCTGGGTCTATTTTGAGTACTGCATCAGTATAATAAAAGGCACTGCTATCTTCTGGAAGTATGTACTCGCCTCTGTTAAAAGCTTCATCTGCTGAAACATTGAACTCTTTTGTTCTTTCTTGTGGAGAGCCTGTTACTACTAACTCTTTCGTTACTGGCTTATTTGATTGCAGAGCAATCGTGGGTAGGTTGGTTACCTGCTTCTTAACGACTATCACATCTTTTTCTATCTTATCAAAACCATTTTTAATTATCTGTAGTTTGTGTGTTCCTACAGGAACCTCTTCTATCTCGGCTGGAGCAACTCCTATTGTCTTGCCATCAAGTATTATTTCTGCTCCAGCAGGAACCGTTGTAACTACTATCGATCCTACTTCAGGCTCAAAGAGAAATAGAGAGAAGGTTCCAGTTACTGCTATAAAAGCAAGTCCGGCCATAATAAACATCAACCAGTACCTGAAAGGAACTTTTACAGTCTTGCTTTTGACAGTTGCAACTGGAGGTACAACTTCCGGAGAGCGTTGTGTGTATATCTGCTCGGCAAGTCGTTGCTCAACGGCTCTCTTTGGTGAATCTTCAGCCGCTACTTCAGGTGAGCTGCTTGCTGTGTGTAGTTTATCTTTTACTTCTGGTGTGACCTTTGACCTTTCAACTTTTATGGTTTTTGAAGAGTCAATTCGTCGATTCGGTTCAACCGTAACACTAGCCTGAGCAACTGGAAGTTTTGGAACAGAGAAAGCTACAGGTTCTAATACATCTTTTTTGCTTTGCCCCTCTTGATCGGTTCGTGTTGAAGCTGTATCTGATACATTCTTGACAGCTCCCATAGTCAAAGTTTGTGGTGTTGAAGTAGCATTTGCTGTCATCTCTTTGTCAGATGCTTTTGCTACTTCTGGCTTCACTGCTCCCATAGAAAGCGTCTCACTTGCAAATACCGTCTCTAATTCTACTTCTATTGTTGGTGTCTGGTCGCTGTGAGGCTCTTTCTGCAATTTTGCTGTCTTAACTAGATTGCTCGATGATGACCCAAGCTTACTAAGTTCTTCTGTAAACTCTTCTAATGATTTTGGCCTAGCTTCTGGATCTTGACTGAGTGATTGCACAATCAGCTTTTCAAGTGATGGCCAGATCCCTATCTCAGGACTGAGTGTGAGTAGTGGAGTTAAAGAGTCTGTTATGTAGGTAGGCTGATCCTTTACCTCTGTGGCTTTTGTGCTAAAAGGAATAGTGCCACTGAGCAGGTAGTAACAGATAGCTCCAAAGCTGTATATGTCTGACTGTCTTGTCAAACTGGATGGGTTGACAAAGAAAAGCTCTGGAGCACAAAACGTTGAATAGTTCTTTTTCAACATTTCAGTTAAACACTGCTTAACTCCTTTAGGGTTGAGTATGGCTATTGTTTTTGCCACACCAAACTCTGTAAGCTTGCAACTGGTTGTCAAGTTGGTTG
>JAEUQL010000231.1:5971-6271 GCA_016789295.1 Blastocatellia bacterium
AACAGCACTGTTTCGGGCGTCATAGCTCCATGTATGAATCCTGTCTTGTGTGCCTGGCTCAGTATCGAGCCTATCTGTAAAAGAATGTCAATTATGGTCTCTGTGGAAAAAAGATTCCTGTTTGCAACCAGATCTTCAAGAAGAATTCCACTACACAGACTCGATAAGAGCAGTAGCCTACCATCTTCAAGCTCAAGCTTTGTATAGTCGGCTATGATGTTAGGAGAGTCTAAACTCTCTCTTAGTAAAGTACCAAGCTTTTCGAGGCTTTCAAAAGTTGCACTTGTTGCTAAACCAGGA
>JAEUQL010000232.1 GCA_016789295.1 Blastocatellia bacterium
GTTTTTTGACTTGGTGTTCGAAGCCGACTACTCTGCTGCATCTTCTGCTGCCATCTACTTTTGGGCGTAGCAGAATCTTGAAATTGAGTACCAAGCACTTCTGCAATGGTTTCACCATTAGCTTGCCTAGTTCTAAAATAGGTTAGGGCAAAAGCTATCGACATGATGGGTGTAAAAAAGAGGCTCATTATCAAATAGAAGAATCTTGCCATATTATCCATTAGAGAGAATGAGATAAACAGGCTTAAGATAAGAAGCGGAATGATGACTCTGGGGAGTCTTTTAAATAGTTCTTTAGAGCGCTTCATTGCCTGTTTACTAGCTTTGCCTTCCATTATAAAGACTGGTGCATAGAGTGAGTTTCTGAAATAGACAAAGATAGCAGGTATGAAAAGAGGAAGCAGCAAGTAGCAGTAACCATAGTATCTGAGAGATGTGGTGATAAGTGCTTTTGCTCGTGGTCTAAGCTTTTCAAATATTGTGCGTATAGACACAGGGCGCAGAGGTGTAAGCATCAGTTGTGCTACTACAGGCACAACGGCTGCGTCATTTACTGCTTTTGCAACCAGACCTGAAAAGAGTTGAAGTAGTCCTACAAAAATTGCGACCACAACCATACCTATTTGGGACGCTGTTACCGAGTCTTCGCCATCGAGAGAGATATGAGTTTTGAGTTGGAGCGGCAAAGAGAAGAGCATAGAGACTACTATCAAAAGCGAATTTGCAATCAAAGAGATCTTGATAAAAGTAGGGAAGTGATCACTGTAGAGAGATATAGCCTGTCTCATCAGTGAGAATGCACTTTCCGAGCGTGCTCTAAGTGCACTTGCAAAAGATGATGCCGATGGTGGTCTATCAGCAGGGTTTTTAGAAAGAGCCTTCATTATCAGTTCTGCTATAGGCTTGTTTATTTTTGGAGCTACTTTTTGAAGTGCTGGTGGCACGGCTTCTATATGCTGGGCAAGTAGTGAAAACGAGTTACCCTTAAAAGGAGTTTCTCCAGAGAGCATCTGATATGCAATCACACCAAGGCTGTATATGTCAGATTTTGCATCAAGTCTATCTCCACGGCACTGTTCTGGTGACATATAAAGAGGAGTACCAAGAATAGTTCCTACTTTGGTGAGATTTGAACCAGCCGAAGAGTTTTGAAGTTCTGAGTCAGGGCTTCTTTCACCACTACCAATCTTGCCTTCTCTATTCATTACAGCAGTCTCTGCTTCGGGGATAGAATTATGGACACCAGCCTGTATGTTGGTCTTCGCTTCGGAAAAGCTGTCATAAGGATTTCTGTTTGGTAGAGTCTTTCTTGGATCTATCTCTGCTGTGGGAATTGAAGTAGGTGGCTCAATACGACAAGCAATCTGATTTGTAGGCTGTGATTCGGCTATCTTGGCTAGACCAAAATCAAGTACTTTGACTGTGTAGCCACCTCGTCTGTCTGGCTCTAGCCATATATTGTCTGGTTTAAGGTCTCGGTGGACAATCCCTTGGTTGTGAGCCTCCTCCATTGCATCACAAACTTGCTCCAAGATATCGACTGTCCAAGAAAGTGGTATCTTTCCTTCTTCTGTGAGAATGTCTGCAAGAGAACAGCCTTCAAGATACTCCATTACCAAATAGGCTATATTCTGTGAGTCGATCTTTGTAAAACCAAAGTCTGTAACATTGACCACATTGGGGTGGCGCAATCTTCCGGCTGCTTCAGCCTCTCTTCTGAAGCGTTCGAGAAACTCAGGGTGGGACATAAAATGTGGAGCAATAACCTTCAAAGCTACAGGTCGCAGTGTTCCCGTGTGGGTAGCAAGGTAGATGCTGCCCATGCCACCTTGACCCAGTTGCTGGTCGATGCAGTATTTATCGTCTAAGGTCTTTCCTATGAGCTGGCTCATTGCCTCTTCCTTTTTGCTTACATTCTACTTGCTCGACCACATTGAAACTACAGACTAAGACTTTCCAAACGTCCGCACTTTTTCTGTCTTATTTTAGCGACAAGTGTGTAGCAACTGTCAAATCTATGCTTTATTTAATGAGCAGTTGAGAGCAGATCTGGATCGGAGGCTTTTCGACAACTGAGATTGACAGTCAAATCGCTATTAGTCTAATATCGTCTCGGCTTAAAACACCTTATTTTACGCAACTTATGTGACTTCGACCAGTCACAATCTCTCAGAGAGGTCGCAATGGATGCCCCGATTATAAATTACATTCCGATACTTATAATGTTTGGTTTAGCCCTTGCTGTGGCTACGGGGATGGTCTTATCTTCGTCATTATTTGGTCAGCACGTGCCGAGCAGGCAGAAGCTGATGCCGTATGAATGCGGCAAAGATCCTGTTGGATCTGCTCGTGAGCGCTTTTCTGTCAAATTCTATATGATAGCTCTGCTGTTTATTCTCTTTGACATTGAAGCTATCTTCTTTGTTCCGTGGGCTGTAGTTTTCAGAAAACTTAGCCAAGATTACTCAAAGCTTTTTGTCTTTGGGGAGATGTTAATCTTCATTGCCATTCTCCTTGTGGGTTACATATACGTTTGGAGGAAAGGCATTCTAGATTGGAATAAGTGAGATTATGGGCATAGAGAACACGATAAGCGATCTTTTACCAGAAGTGTTGACAGCCAGACTAGACGATCTGGTCAACTGGGCCAGAAGGTCGAGTTTATGGCCAGCTACATTTGGCCTTGCTTGTTGCGCAATAGAAATGATGAATATGACAAGTGCTCGTTTTGACGTAGCGCGTTTTGGAGCAGAGGTTTTCAGAGCAAGCCCGCGCCAAGCAGATGTGATGATAGTTGCAGGTCGTGTGTCACGCAAAATGGCTCCAGTACTAAGACGCATCTATGACCAGATGCCAGAGCCAAAATGGGTAATTTCAATGGGTGCATGTGCTACTGCTGGGGGAATATTTGATAACTACGCCATTGTGCAAGGAGTTCATCAAGTAGTTCCTGTAGATGTTTACATTCCTGGTTGTCCACCACGCCCTGAGACATTGATATACGCAATAATGAAGCTTCAAGAAAAGATAGAAACAGAGTCTTTGCATAGACGCAGGGACAAGAATTTACTTGAGGAGGCACGTGCGTGAGCGACAAGAAGGAGTCGGAGATCTATGCACCTTCCAGTTCGGATTCGAGACTGAAAGCCACAGATGCTTCGGCCTACATTGAGGGTAGATTTTCCGATGCTGTAGAAGAGGTCAAGCAGCAGCACGGTGAAGTTTCTGTGTACGTGAAAAGAGAAAAACTTCTGGAAGTCTGCACTTTTCTTCGCGATGACCCCAAACTACGGTTTAATATGTTGTCAGATCTAACAGGCTTTGACCGTGGGGTTGACGAATCACCCAGATTTGAAGTCATTTACCAACTACTCTCATTACAGAACAGATGTAGGCTGAGACTCAAAGTAAGACTTGATGAAGAAGACTGTAGAGTTTCAACCGTATCAAACATCTGGAAGACTGCAAACTGGCACGAGCGAGAGACCTACGATCTGTTGGGCATTGAATTTGATGGCCACCCAGATCTTCGCAAAATACTTACCCCAGAAGATCTTGAAGGACACCCATTACGCAAGGACTTTCCACTCAGAGGATACTAAGATATGTCAAAAGTTCTGGAGTACTCCCCTACAAAGACTATTGAGCAGCAGCTACGTGAAGAGAGGTTCAGAGACGAAGTACTCGACCACAATATTACAGTGAGCATGGGGCCACAACACCCATCGACTCACGGTGTGCTACGTCTTGAGATAGAGCTTGATGGTGAAACAGTGGTAAAGACCATTCCGGATATAGGTTACCTCCACACCGGAATGGAAAAGATAATGGAGTACAAGAAGTATCAACAGAACATTGTCATCACCGACCGTATGGATTATCTCAACCCAATGGGTAACAACTTGGGTTATATAATGTGTGTCGAGAAGCTGCTAGGAATTACAGATGAGATTCCTGAACGTGCAAAAGTTATTCGTGTCATGTTGACCGAGCTTCAGCGCATCGCTTCACACATGGTCTGGTTGGGAACACACGCTCTTGACATAGGTGCAATGAGTGTCTTCTTCTATTGTTTTAGAGAGCGTGAAAAGATACTAAACATCTATGAAGCCATATGTGGTGGAAGAATGACCGTGAGTTTCTTCCGTGTTGGAGGTTTGCCTTACGACATTCCAGAATTTGTTCCGAAAATGGTTAGAGACTTCTGTGATGGTTTCCCCAGTGCGGTTGATGAGTACGAGACGCTTCTTGCTGGAAATAAGATATTTCAGAGCCGAACCCGTGGCGTAGGTGTGATAAGTGCTGAAGATGCAATACAGTGGGCTTTGACGGGTCCATCGCTTCGTGGTTCTGGGATTGATTTTGATGTTCGCCGCTATGACCCTTATTGTGGCTATGAGACATACGACTTTGATGTTCCTACCGAGCTGGATGGGGATGTTTGGGCACGTTTCAGAGTCAGGATGAGAGAGTTGAGAGAAAGCTTGAAGATAGTTCGTCAAGCCGTTGATAGACTTAAACCAGGTTCAGTCAAAGTGGACAGTCCAAAGATAGCTCTTCCAGAACGAGAGATAATGAAGAGTCAGATGGATGCTCTGATCCACCATTTCCTGCTTGCAGGACTCGGTTTCGAAGTACCACCAGGAGAAGCCTATCACGCTATAGAAGGTTCAAAAGGTGAGCTAGGATTCTACATTGTTAGTGATGGCTCTGAACGTCCTTACAGAGTTCACGTTCGTGGCCCATCTTTTGTAAATTTGCAAGCACTCCCTTCAATGGCACAAGGTTATTTGATAGCAGATGTTGTGGCCATAATAGGAAGTCTCGATATAGTGCTCGGAGAGATAGATCGATAGTAGTCTGAGGATAGTTTCCGAGTAGAACCAGTATCTATTAACAAGACAGCAGTTTACCTGCTGTCTTCTCAAAACTACCTTTCACTTAAATATGTTTTCACCTGAAATAGAAGCAAAGATTGAAGCAACCATAGCAAAGTATCCAAAGAAGCGTTCGGCTCTCTTGCCGCTCTTGCACATTGTGCAGAACGAGCAGAACAAGATTACTGAAGAGGCCATCAAGTATATTGCAGACAGACTAGACTTGATGCCTGTAGAGGTTTATGAAGTCGCTACCTTCTACAGCATGTACTTTCTTGACACTATAGGTAAGTATCACATACAACTTTGCAGAACTATAAGTTGTATGCTCTGTGGATCGGAAGAGATAAAAGATCATCTGCAGAAAAGACTTGGCATCAAGCCAGGTCAAGTCAGTCCAGATGGCCGTTTTCGCTTGAGTGAAGTTGAGTGTCTGGGGTCTTGCTGCACTGCTCCCGCAATGCAGTTGAACTTTGACTACCATGAAAACCTTACTCCTGAAAAAATTGACAAAATTCTTGAGGCATTACCATAACTATGGCAGAGACTAAAGTACTTAGCGCAAGATTTAATTTGCCCAACTCAGCAGACATCGATGTCTACTTGAAAGCAGGTGGCTACCAAGCTTTGGCCAAAGCTATCAAGATGACGCAGGATGAGATAATAGACGAGGTCAAAAGGTCGGCTCTTCGAGGCAGAGGTGGTGCAGGGTTTTCCACTGGTATGAAGTGGAGCTTTGTTCCAAGACAATCGCCAAAACCAAAATATCTTGTCTGCAATGCTGACGAGAGCGAGCCGGGAACTTGCAAAGACAGACCGTTAATGGAGAAAGACCCACACCTGTTGATTGAAGGGATGACCATCGCCTCTTTTGCTCTTGGTGCTAAGCTCTCTTTTATCTACATTCGTGGAGAGTACTGGTATTTGATACCAATACTCGAAAAAGCTATAGACCAGGCACGTGCTAAAGGTTTCCTTGGCAAAAATATTCTTGGTTCTGGCTTTGAACACGATATTGTTGTTCATCCTGGGGCAGGTGCATACATATGCGGCGAGGAAACAGGGCTACTAGAATCGCTAGAAGGCAAGCGTGGACATCCACGTATCAAGCCACCATTCCCAGCAGTTGTTGGCCTATACGGTTGCCCAACTGTGGTAAACAATGTTGAGACACTTTGTGCTGTGCCTCCAATAATAACCAATGGTGCAGATTGGTACAGAAATCTGGGAACAGAGAAGAGCGGTGGTACAAAGCTCTTTTCTCTTAATGGGCATGTAAACAGACCTGGCAACTATGAAGTCAGGATGGGCTATCCTTTGATGCAGCTTATAGAAGAAGAGGGTGGCGGCATTAGAGGTGGTAA
>JAEUQL010000233.1 GCA_016789295.1 Blastocatellia bacterium
CAGAGCTTATATAGAAATCTATCCATCCGTGCATTAAATACATAGTGTCTGCTCTTGTGGCTTTTGGATCATTTTAAAATGTTGCTATTATTACTGATGTCAGAATGAATGTAAATCCTGCTTTTTTAAAGTATTAGGAGCCAACTGTGTCACTAGAGCGACTCTATTTGAAGCAACTAGAAATTGGGCCAATGCAGAACTTTGTCTATCTGATTGGTGATCGAAAGACTAAAGAAGCAGCCGTTATAGATGCTGCTTGGGATATAGATGCAATAATTAAAGCAGCCGCATCGGATGATATGAAGATAAGCAAAGCTTTTGTCACCCACTTTCATCCTGACCACATAGGAGGATCTCTTTACGGTCTTCAAATACAAGGTCTTTCAGAGCTACTTTCAAAGCTTGATGTCAAGATATACGCAAATAAAGAAGAAGTTCCTTATATGAAACGTATGATAGGTCTTGCTGATTCTGACATCATCACGGTTGAAAGTGGTAATAAGACAGATATTGGAGATCTTTCTGTACAGTTTATTCACACTCCAGGCCATACGCCTGGCTCTCAGTGCTTCCTTGTAGACAACAAACTGGTCTCTGGGGACACGCTCTTTATTGGTGGTTGTGGGCGTGTAGATCTACCAGGAAGTAATCCCGAAGACATGTACTACAGCTTAACTACTAAACTAAAAAAACTTCCCGATGAGACTATTCTCTATCCAGGACATAACTATGGGGGCTATCAATCAACTATGGGAGCAGAGAAGAGAAGAAATCCTTATTTGCAGTTTCATCGACTTGAGGAGTTTCTCTTTTCAATGGGATATTGATGTCTAAAGAGCGTTTTCAACGGCTTGAACAGGAGATAATTTTTTCTGAAACTAGACAAGGGCATAGTAGCGAGGATATTCGCTGGATTATTGCTCGTGAAACTATAAGAGACAGCGAGACAGAAGAGATATTTACCAGATCGTTTCTTCGTCATCCAGGAGTAGCTGCAATAGTTCCAATTACTACTTCTGGAGAGATACTAATGATAGAGCAGTTTCGTTACAGTGCAGGTCGTTCGACTTGGGAGATACCTGCTGGAATGATGCGTGGCCATCTTCAAGATGGTTTGCTGCTACCATTAGAATCTCCTGAAGAGGCTGCCGAAAGGGAGTTGCGGGAAGAAGCTGGTATTAGAGCAGGCAAGTTAGTTCCAGTTAGACAGTTTTATACAATGCCAGGTACTTCTGATGGTCTGGTATATCTATTTCTAGCTTTTGGCCTTAAATCAGATCCGCTTCCATCGGACGTTGGAGAAGTTGTTACACGCATAGAATTCTTTACAATTGAGCGTGCTTTAGAGATGACCGTAACGGGCGAAGTTTGTGATGCAAAAACTATGATTGGAATCTACAGTGCAAAGCATTATAAAGACACGGTTGGTTTCTGATGGAAAGTAAGATAGTAATAGAGGAAAGTCTTACAAATAGGGACTTTCTCGAACGTTACGCTTCAGCAGGCTGTGTTGGACTTGTAGGTGCAACACACCTGATAGATATTGGTATTAAAAAGGCTCAAAGAGTTATAAGGGCAGATAGAAAAGATGGACAGTGGACTCATGCATTCCTTTTTGAAGGCTGTAGAATTGATGGATACCATTGGATTTTAGAATCTGACCTAGATATCGCCAAAAGACACTTCCGTTTTGGAGTACAAGAAAACCGTATCACGAAATATTTTGACGAGAAAGAATATCCAACCATAGCTGTACTCGATTTTGGTTTAACACAGCAGCAGATCCAAACAGTTATTACTACCGCATTAGATCTTTTGGCGGAGCAGTGGAAGTACTCAATACGTGAGCTATTTGGAACATTGGTTGCGCTGCCAAGCCGACGCCTCAGTCGTCGCCCAAACCTTCTACAAAGAGAAAGGTCTCTTTACTGCTCGGCTTTTGTACAGTATGTTTTTATGAAGGTAGGGCTTGATTTTGCTCCAGATATAGATGAGAAGAATACGGCTCCAGAGCATATAATCAGTACAAAAATTCCACACACTGCATACATACTCAAAAGAGATATAAATCTTATTCTTAAGTAGGTTTAAAGTTTGGAAAAATGTCAGAAAGTAAGCTGCCTGGAAAATAGCAGGCAGCTAACGAAGAGATTGAGTTGCTTTAAGGATCAATGAGGAGTTCCACGTCTGCCTTTCTCGGCAAAATAGCGATAGAAGTCTTTGGATTCCTCAAGAACCTTCTTATTTGTCAATTCTTTGTCATTATTTTTGTTTAACTTTTCGTCTGGAAACTTAAGGTTAGACTCGTTAAACGATGCAAGCTCGTCTTCTGCATTGAGAAAGATAAGGAAAGCTTTCTCTGTACACAGAAACGATGTGATACTTGATGTCTTCTGTTCCTTCTTGAAGAGTTCAAATTCTTCGGCCAGTTTAGCAAAGTAGTTGAACTGGAAAGATTTTGCAGCAACCGGACGAGGAGCTAGTGCCTTTCTGTTTGGGTCTTTAGACTCGGTGAGTCTGAACATGATGTTTCCAATCTTGTACTGCCCAGGATCGTCCTGCATATATACAACCTCTTTGGCGTTTCCCAGTGTCATAATTCCAGAACACTGGGCGCAGGACTCTAGCGAAGTGTAGATAGTCACACCTTGAAGAAGCTGTCCATAGCTTGTTATATTTTCAGTTCTACTTCCAATGTTCCAAGAATCGTGTATTTGGTTAAGTGAAAATATTCTGTTCAAGAGACGTGCTTCGGCGTGTTGGACTGAACTGTTGAAAATTTCGTTGTGGTTGAAATCAAAATCGATTATGAAACCGTCTCGGTCAACTGCAAATGCAGCAATATTATGGCCAAGATAGTCATTTGATAGGAACTTTCCACGTTTTACAGGTTTTTCAGGAGTGGAAAGTAGCTGATTCAATCCATAATCTTTTGATGGTGAAGGTTTTATTTCATCTGGAACGCCTCTCTTGTTACCATTCCAGTTATAAGCAACCATCGACATAAGTAGTAGCGAATAGATGTAATGACGTTCCTTTTCAACATCTGAAATGAGACGCGGTGAGTCTGCTACAAGAGCAGAGACGGGTTTGTTCATATATTCATCTAGTTGACTCATAAAACATCCGCCTTTCTTAACCAACATTAGATAGGCAGTATGCTAGTAGCACATCTACCATAAGTCAACAAGATTCTTTATTAATACAAAAAACTGATCTAATAGTTGATGCAAGTCTGTTACCAAAGCAAGGCTATTTCTAACAACTATTGTCACAATTCCATGGCACAGTTTTGTGGATACTGTGCCATGGAATTTGAAAACCTAGTAACCACGACTTCTATCTATTACACCAATTAACTGCTCACCAGAAACAAATCTCTTGTAATTTTCTAAGAAGCAGCATGTGATATCAATTGGTAGGCTAGGCCCGCCTATGTGTGGAGTTACTACACAGTTTGCCAGGCTCCAAAATGGATGTTCTGTAGGGAGAGGCTCTTGAACGAAAACGTCCAGCACTGCACCAGCTATCTTCTCTTGCCTGAGTATCTCAACTAGTGCTTCTTCATCGATAACCGCTCCGCGCCCTACGTTTATTAGCATTGCATCAGGTTTCATTGAAGAGAGGACTTCAAAGGTGAAAAGCCCTTTTGTTTCTGCAGTATTTGGAAGAACTATAACCAGCAAGTCAACGCCAGCTACAAACTCTTTTATCTGCTCAAGACCAAACGCTCTATCTATATGTTCATGGTTTTTGGGTTTAGTGTTTAAGCTCCAAACCTCCATCAGAAAGCTTTTTGCAACACGTGCTATCTCTATGCCTATATCACCAAACCCTGCTATGCCAATCTTTGTTCCATAGATAGGGGTAAGTTGATAACGTTTCCACACCTTTTCTTGCTGTGATGCCATTGCTTGACGAAGCCTTATTTTTGAAGCTAGGTAGTAGCCAAAAACATACTGACTGAGGTATTGACCAAAGACTTTTGTTGGTTTGGTGATGATAACTTCTGGTCTGATAGGTGCTGGAATGAGTTTGTCTACTCCTGCCCACATTGATTGAATCCACTGCACCTTCTCTGCAAGTCTGTATACTTCTGGTGGCATATGGATACTGAAGATCAGATCGGCATTTGGCATATTAACCTGAAGATCTTCTAAGTTTTTGCAGACAAGCAGTTGTGAGCCTAGACCAGCTTCTACCAAAAGTTTTGCATAGATATCAATATCGTGTTCAAACGAATAGAGAAGTATCTGCTGACTCATTCTATATCTGTCTCCTTAAATTCAACTTTCTCTTCGGCTATTTCGCTAGACTGCTGATCTACAACTAGCCTCAAAATATTTCTGTTTGGTAACAGTTGTACCTTTGACTCAGAATATTTTTCAACCATTATGCTGCTAAATGGCATAGGCACAAGTTGCGAATTCTGCCATGGTTTGATCAGATCGTCATAGTGTTTGCTAAAAGGCGAGCCAGATTGACCTCCTGGGTAGACCATCATCGAGCGGTCAAAGTTTCCAAGGTCGATAATTTGCCTGTAGGAAGTTGCTCGACTATTTACCTCAAAACCACCTTTGACAGATGGCATAGGCAGAAAAGCGGTCTGTGCTGGAGTCTCTGCATCTCCACCTACTGGAAATGGCCCACGGTTGAAGAATGGACGGAGTGCTTTGACAGAACCCAACGGATGTTTTAGTTCTGCTGTATGGAGGCGACCCCATTTCCAACGTTTCGGATCGCTACCAAATTTTCGAGACAGCGAAGCTGCAGCGTGTTCAAAAGCTCTTTGTAACATTGTCTGCCAACTTTGTGGATGTGAAGACTCTTCTAGCAGACTTATGTCGTCTTCTTCGATCATCTTCAGTAGATGAGGAACTATTCTGCCAGAGAAACTGTTTATCTCTGCAATAAGACCATTGTGACTCTCTCCAAGATAGGAGCGTGCATCTTCTCCAAGTAAGTCAATAAAGAGTTCTTCGACCAAGTAATTAAACGTGACTTGATAAATAGTTTCTCCTATACTATCCACTAACGCATCCCCAGACCATCTTTCAAACTCTTTGAGTGCTCTAATTGCTTGAGGTGTTAGGTCTTCACGACAAATTTTCTTAATAAGCAGCTTTGCAAACTGCTGACCTGCAATGGTTACACAATCAGCCTGTATTCTTCGGCAATCTTCAATAGATACTTTGGGACAGGCTTTTAGTAGATCTCGGATACGATCTGCGCGATAGCCTGTTATATAGTCACTACCCAAATGGTAAGGAAAGTTGTCATCGACTATCTTATTGTTTGCTGTAACTATGAAACCTTCTGGAGGATTAAATATAGAAGGAAGTTCATCAAATGGAACAAATCCTTGCCAATCGTTGTTACTATCCCAGCCTGGTGTTGGAACAATACCTCCACCGGTCTTTCTAATAGGAACTTTGCCTGTAAGCTGATATCCAATATTGCCTTCAACATCAGCATAGACGAGGTTGAGGCACGGAAGGGTCCATTTTGATACTGCTTTTCTAAACTCTTGCCAATTGCTAGCACGATTCAGAGCTAAAAATCCAGAAACTATATTCATTGGTTGGTGTCCTACCCATTGAAGAGCCAGTTTGTAGTGTGCTGTTTCGTTCTTTGCTCCTTCAACGGGAAGATCAGCAAGTACAGGGCCGTGTTCAGTCACCAGAACTTCTTCTAGATATGGAGTTTCACCTTTAATTTCAATCTCTATGTCGCGAACCTTGGCTTCTTTCCACTCTCCATCTCTCAAATACTGCCTTGGTTTTTCTACGTGAAACTGCTCTATAAACAGGTCTTGTACATCTAGCATTGCAAGAGTGGCTCCCCAAGCAATATGCCTATTGTGTCCAATGGCGATAAACGGGCCGCCAGGCATTGTTACACCTGTAGCTTCAAATGTTGGGCAACTGAGGTGCATTGCATACCATAAACTTGGATTTTGGAGTGCAAGGTGTGGGTCGTTTGCAAGTAACGGGTCTCCTGACTCTGTCAGGTTTCCACTTACTACCCAATTGTTTGAAGCTCCTCCTACGGCTAGCATAGGGACGAAGGAGAATCTTTCATAGCTTGTTAGTATAGTCTCTGCTACTCCATCATAACGAGCGCCTTGTGGATAGATGAGAGGGTGATCTTTGGGGTAGACCGGCTCCAGTTTTGAGGCAAGTCGGGAACCGAGCTTTCCAAGCAACCTAGCGCGGATCAT
>JAEUQL010000234.1 GCA_016789295.1 Blastocatellia bacterium
TCTATAAAGCAAATGTTATTGCAGCAGCCAGCTATCATACTTTGCCACTTTCAGGAGTAGATATAACCGTCTTCAGAGCTTCTGATGAGGACAAGGATCTGAGTGTAGAAGGTAAAAGTTCAAAAGCAGATCTTGGATGGAGTGAGTATTCAAGTGGAAGAGTTGAGGTGGTTGAGGTTGCAGGAACACACCTAAGCATGTTCTCTCAGCCATATGTCCACAATCTTTCCTTATTACTTAATAAAGCAGTATTTAAATAAAGACGAAGTCTGACTTCGTCTTTATTTAATATTGCCTACCACTGAATCAACTCTTCTACTGCCTTTATGACTCCACTTACTTGAGGCAAGATAACCTCTTCTAGATCTGGTGCGTAGCCAACATTTACATCTAAGCTACAGACCCGTTTTACTGGAGCGTCCAAGTATTCAAACAGTTCCGAGGCAATTCGTGCGGCTATTTCGCTTCCATATCCCCAAGATTGGTTCTCTTCGTGTACTATTGCTACTCGATTTGTCTTCTGTACGCTTGTCTTGATGCCTTCCCAGTCATAAGGACTTAGAGTTCTTAGGTCTAATACCTCTACATCTACACCCTTTTCTGCCAACTCTTTAGCTGCAACCAAGCATTTCTGTACTAGTGCTCCATAAGTTACAAGAGTTATATCACTACCTTCTCTTGCTACACGCATCTTTCCAAAAGGTACCATGTATTCACTGCCTGCATATTCTGCTTTGTTGTAAGTCTGGCGGTAGAGGTGTTTGTGTTCTAAAAACAACACAGGGTCATCGCTTCTGATAGCTGTTCTCAAAAGTCCATTTGCATCTAGTGCATTTGAAGGATAGACAACTCTAAGACCTGGGATGTGGGTAAAGATAGCTTCTCCACTCTGACTGTGATATACAGCACCACCTCGTAAATATCCACCTATTGGAACTCTGATTATGGCTGGGCAGGAAAAGCTGTTATTTGACCTCCATCTAAGCAAGCTCAACTCATTTCTTATCTGCATCATTGCTGGCCATATGTAGTCAAAAAACTGTATCTCTACTACCGGCTTAAGCCCTCGTGTTGCCATGCCAACGGCTCTTCCAACAATATTTGCTTCAGCAAGTGGGCTGTTGAAGACTCTATCTTTTCCATACTTCTTCTGCAGTCCTGCAGTTACTTTGAACACCCCACCTTTACCTTTTACTTTTTCCAAATTCTCTTCTCTTGAACAGTCGGCCACATCTTCTCCGAAAACCACTATTTTTGGATCTCGTGCCATTTCATCTTTTAAGCAGTGGTTGATCATATCGACCATAGTTACTTCCTGAGTTCCTCCAAACTGTGGAGGTGTATCAAACTCGGTTGAAGTTGGATCGATATCTGGAGAGTAGACATAGTGCATAGCTGTATCTTTTGCTGGCTGTGGATGTTGCAAAGCTTCCTCTACTGCTTGGTTTACTTCCTCGTCTACTTCTTTTTTAAGCTTCTCTAAATCTTTTGCTGTTATTATTTTTTCTTTAACCAAAAAATTGGCGAATTTTGTGACAGGGTCTTGTTTTAACTCTTCTTGTCTTTCTTCTTCAGTTTTGTAAAGACGCTCCTCGTCTGAAAGTGAGTGTGAATAAGGTCGGATGACTTTTGCGTGTACCAGAGCAGGCCCACGTCTTTGTCTGCAGTAGTTTACTGCTTCTTGCAGCACTTTATAACTTTCTATTGGGTCAGTACCATCTACCTCTCTTACTAAAAGATTTGGATAACTTGCTACCAGTTTTGAGATACTTCCACCAGGAGTTTGTACTTCAACAGGAACAGAGATGGCGTAACCATTATCTTCTATAAGGTAGAGGACAGGGAGTTTCAAATTGCAACTTGTGTTTAGTGACTCAAAGAATTCACCTTGACTTGTAGTTCCTTCTCCAGATGATACGTAGACAACCTCGTCGTCCTTAAACTTCTCATTACCGTCAGGAATATCTTTGACTTTTGAGTAGTAGATACCTGCTTCAGCACAACCGGTAGCTTGAAGAAACTGTGTTCCTGTAGGGCTTGACTTTGACACAATGTTTAACTCTTTGTGTCCCCAGTGAGATGGCATCTGCCTTCCACCAGAATTTGGATCGTCTGCAGCTCCTATTGCAGACAGAAACATCTCTAAAGGCGTCATGCCAAGTTGCAGCATGAGAGCGCGGTCTCTGTAATAAGCATAGAACCAGTCGTGTTTGGGCTTCAGTAGTAGTCCAGCAGCAACAAGTACAGCCTCGTGTCCAGCACCACTGATCTGAAAAAAGATCTTGTTTTGACTTTTTAGTTGAATCTCTTTGTCATCGATGCGACGTGAAAGGTATATGGTTCTGTAGATATTGACTAATGTCTCACGTTCAAGGCCAGCATATTTCTCGTACTTCTGGCTTGTTACCTGCTTGGTCATAAAGCCCTCCAGCAATAGCGATTCTATAATGTGAAAGAGCAGAAAATATCATCAAACCCTTTTGAGTTCAAGTTTACTTACTCAATCTATTTTCAACTATTTAGATATAGTTGAACAAACTCAAGAAATAAAGTTTTACTCATTTCTTGACATTTATTCTTAAAATTTATTAAATGCCCTTTTATCACTGCAAAACATAGAAGGTCTATATGATAGAGTTTCCTGAAAAGTTTAATATGTTTGACTACTTCCTTCAAAGTAACCTAAATGAAGGAAGGGGCGATAAAATCTGTTTATACTACCAAGATAAAGTATTCACTTACAACCAGATAGCTGAAGAAGCAAATCGTGTTGGTAATAGCCTGCTCAAGTTAGGTGTTGAGATGGAAGACCGAGTACTGCTGATACTTCCAGACTGTCCTGAGTTTATCACCTCTTGGTTTGCCATCACCAAGATCGGAGCAGTAATTACTATGATCAACCCGCTTCTCACAACAGAAGACTATGAGTACTACTTTGAATATACACGCGCCAAAGTAGCAGTAGTCGATGAAAGCTGTCTAGAAAGAATTGAACCAGTATTACAAAAAGCAAAGTATCTGAAATCACTCTTGGTTGTTGGTAACGGTCAGAGTAGCCACCCAAAATACAATGAACTTGTTGCACAATCTTCATCAGAGTTAGAGACCGCTCAAACATCAAGAGACGATATAGCAATATGGCTCTTTACCTCTGGTTCCACTGGCCAATCAAAAGCTGCTGTACATCTACAACACGACCTACCCTATAACACTGAGTGTTATGCAAAGCAGATACTGAAGATTTGTCAGGACGACATCACTTTAGGAGTACCAAAACTCTTCTTCGGATATGCCACAGGCACAAACCTACTCTTCCCTTTTGCTGTTGGTGCAGCAACAGCAATCTTTTCAGAACGTTCCACAGCAGAAACTGTCTTTGAAATGATAGAAAAGTATAAACCTACAGTACTTACTACTGTACCCACCATGATCAATTCCATGCTCAATACAGTAGTTCAAAGAACTTATGACCTAAGTTCGCTCAGAGTAGCTATTTCAGCAGGCGAAGCACTTCCTGAAGAACTCTACAACAGGTGGAAAGAGACTTTTGGGGTTGAAATCCTCGATGGTATAGGAAGTGCGGAACTTTTCCATATCTACATATCTAACCGTTTTGGAGAGGTGAAGCCGGGAAGCCTTGGAAGAATCGTTCCTGGCTATGAAGCACGAATAGTAGATGCAGAAGGGTGTGTGGTTGCGTCAGGCGAAATGGGACTTCTTCAAGTCAAAGGTGATAGTGCAGCTATCTGTTATTGGAATGCTCATGAAAAATCCAAACAGACATTTGCAGGCGACTGGGTAACTACAAGCGATCAATTCAAACAAGACAAGGACGGGTTCTTCTGGTATTGCGGTCGTAGTGATGACATGCTGAAGGTTGGAGGAGTTTTTGTTTCACCCATAGAGATAGAAAACTGCCTACTTCAACATCAGAGTGTTGCTCAGTGTGCGGTAATTGGGGTCAAAGACCAACAAGGCTTGGTAAAATCAAAAGCCTTTATTGTTTTGCAGCCCAGCTTTCAACCCTCACAGCAATTAGCAGTAGAGATTCAAGAATTTGTCAAAAGCAAGATAGCTCCTTACAAATATCCAAGAGTGGTTGAATTTGTCGCAGACTTGCCAAAAAATGATCGAGGAAAAGTCGATAAAAAACTGCTCAAAAGCAGTTAGTTCCATATAAAAATTCTACGGAGGTTACTCATATGCCACTGCTTGCAGTAGGTGAACAAGCTCCAAATTTCCTTGTCAAAGACAATTTTGGCAATGATGTACAACTGACAGACTTTCATGGAAAGACTGTAGTACTCTGGTTCTATCCCAAAGCCGACACTCCAGGATGCACACGCGAAGGCTGTGGTTTTCGTGACAAGATGCCAGAATTTTCTCACAAACAGGCACAAATACTAGGTGTTAGCTTTGACACAGTGGAAGAAAACAGTGCTTTTGCAGAAAAATTCAGCTTCAACTTTCCTCTGCTATGCGACACACAACGCCAGATTGGACTGGCATATGGAGCTTGTGATAGCAAAGATGCTGCCAATGCAAAGCGCATTTCATATGTCATAAATCCAGAAGGAAAAATATCTCACGTTTATGAGAAAGTAGATACAACAGTACACGCTGATCAAGTTCTGGATGTTATTTAACCCTTTAGAACAGCATCAGCAAGATTGATGAACAAGGCTAGTAGCACTAGCCTTGCAAATTTTCATTTAGAAGCTTTTTAGTCCTAGTGTGTTATATTAACCTAAACTCATTTTGACAACTCTTTGAGACACAGACAATGCAATCCCAATTCAACAATGAAGATGCTAAAGCGTCTTCTATGAGAAAAAAACACGACAGCGGCATAACTCAAGGACAGTCTGTTGAGGATATTGATAGAGAACTTCATGAAAAATTAGCTTCTTTAGGTATTAATCTCAGCTCTGAACCAGTGTCTGGCCGTGCAACTCAGGCATTATCGCCTACAGAAGAGAAGAAGACTTCCGTACTAGACATTGCCGAACTCAGAAGTGCACTCCAACAGCAGATAGGGATTGCAGAGATAAAAAAAGAGGTCGAAGGTATTCTTCGAGATGTTATAACCTATAAGCCTGCTGACGCAGGAATGACACAAGAACTTGAACTAAAAGTCTCAGCCTTAATCCTTCCTTACTGTAAAGAATACATACCAGACTTCCCAAAGTCTGTTAGACCATCGGAGTTTGCTGTAGACCTCAACCTCCAAGATATCATCGACTTTCACGCTGATCTGCAAGGCATAAGCTCAGAAGAGGTCGAGGAGACTGTAGAGCAATATGCTGTACAGATAATACAGACACTACTCACCCATCCACTAATCCCACAAAAAGAGGCCAAAAAGATAGGTGTGGATCTCAAGACTACCGCCCTCAAAGATGAGCGCGGCACAGCTATGTACTCCGCTTCTGATGCACAGTTTCTAGGTATCCTTTTTAGTGAACAGAAACTGATGCAACGTAGTGGCGAGGTTGGACTGCTAGCTATACTCATATCTGGAAAGAAATGGAACAAGATCGACAGTGAATCACTATTTCAAACAGCCGTTCTCTATACACTCGAAGCTATGGCCAAGAAACGTGGTGTACCTAGCATTATACTACGCGGTCAAGGAGAAGACCACCCTATAGCATATATACTGACTGAATACGTATGCCACAACCTTGATCAGTCACTCGAAAATATTGTCAACTTTATCGAAAGCCTTGTTCATATAGCACACCAAGCACTCGAAGCTTCTCGTGACAGTTTTATTTCAACTGTCTATCAAGACTATTTACCAAAGCTCAAAGCGATATTTCACGAACAGATACACGAGTCATTTGATAGGTTTATAGAAATATTTCGTCGTGAATATCAGCAGTCACAGCAAAATACCCGTAACCGAATCTTCTTTTTCAAACGTATAGGAGACCTGTGTGAACTTTCATTCTACTGTTATGAAGCTATAAGAACTTTGGCTAAAGGCTCAGGAGCAGAACTCTATGCAAAAGAGAAGTTAGATGAAGGAACTAAACACTTTGCAAATCGCAACAACATTCCTATAGATGAAACAGCCGACTTCTTAACACAAAAAAATCTACTCTCTGAACTCCTATTATCAACCCTTAAACAGAGAATTGTGTTACGTGATAAGCTAGATGAGCTTCTCTACTTCACCTCTA
>JAEUQL010000235.1 GCA_016789295.1 Blastocatellia bacterium
TACATACAGTCTTTCAACAGTACGCACTATTTCCACATAGAACGGTTGCTGGAAATATAGCTTTTGGTTTGGAAAGAAGAGGGTTGTCAAAAGTTGAAATAAAGAAGAAAGTCTTTGATTCTCTCGACCTTGTTCAGTTGCCAGGGTTTGAAGACCGCTATCCACAACAGCTTTCTGGTGGACAACAGCAACGTGTAGCTATTGCACGTGCTCTTGTACTCGAACCAAAAGTGCTGTTGCTTGACGAACCCCTCAGCGCACTTGATATGAAACTTCGTAAAGAGATGCAAGTAGAGTTAAAAAAGCTTCAGAGAAGGCTTGGTATAGGATTTCTTTTTGTAACCCACGACCAACAAGAAGCTTTGGCAATGTCTGATCGGATAGCAGTTATGAATAAAGGCAGAATTGAGCAGCTTGGCAGTGGAGAAGAGATCTACGAGCGACCACGCACAGAGTTTGTAGCAGATTTTATAGGTGTATCAAACATACTGACAGCTAAAGTTGTAGGAAGACAAGGGTCTAAAACCTTAATAAGTTTTGGTCAAAAACACATCGGAGTTAGCCACCTTAATTACTCTTCGCAGCAAGAACTAAAAGTTGCTGTACGTCCCGAAAAGATACATATCTCTTCTTCAAAACAAGAAGCTTTTATTGTTGGAAATATCGATGAAAAACTCTATCTAGGAGATACTACACATTGGCGTGTAAGGATAGAAGACGGTTCAGTAATCACAGTCTTTGAGCAGAATAGGAGCCGACAGCACGCAGATTTAACACCTGGAGCAGAAGTTTTTCTTTCTTGGGAACAAGAAAATAGCATCATCCTAGAGAGGTAGATTTGAGTAACTTACGTCGAAACTCTTTAACCGATTGGATAGCAGATCGTTATCAGAACCGTTTCTGGGCGCAGTTAGTATCACTGCTTGGCCCATCTCTTGGCTGGATGGCTCTGTTTTTTATTGGCCCACTTTTGATAATGCTCGTCTTCAGTTTTGCAAAACGTGGTGTTTATGGAGAGGTCAATTATGCCTTCAGCTTTGACAACTATCTTCAGTCCTTGAAATCTATCTATATACTGATCTATTGGAGATCTATCTGGATAGCTGTAGTTACTACATTACTGTGCCTTTTGATAAGTTATCCTATTGCTTATTACATAGCTATTAAAGCTCCTAAGAAGTGGCGCAGTGTGCTACTAGTTCTTGCCGTAGTACCATTTTGGACAAGTTTTCTGATAAGAACCTATGCCTGGATCTTATTACTGCGTACAGAAGGTTTGATAAACAACTTTCTGATACAGGCTGACTTAATAAACGTTCCATTGAAACTACTCTACACCGATTGGGCAGTGCTGATAGGGCTTGTTTATGGAGAGCTACCATTTATGATCCTGCCGCTTTATGCATCTATAGAGAAGCTTGATACACGACTTTTAGAGGCTGCTATGGATCTTGGAGCCAACAGAATATCAACATTTTTCCAAGTCACTGTTCCACTTACGAAGGTAGGTATTTTGACAGGGATAATACTGGTCTTTATCCCTTCGCTTGGCTGCTTTGTCACCTCTGATCTCTTGGGTGGCTCAAAATCTATAATGATAGGGAACCTAATACAGAACCAGTTTATACAAAGAAACCAACCTTTTGGATCTGCCCTCTCTTTTCTTCTGACTGCACTGGTATTGATACTACTTTGGATTGGATTGAGAGCAGGGGCAAAACCAGAATAGACCAATTTATTTGAGGAGTAAAAAATGAGAAAGTTGAGTGAAAATTTGTGGCTGAAGATCGCTTCTCTCTTGGTCTACTTCTTTCTCTATGCACCTATCATTGTTCTTGTAGCGTTTTCGTTCAACGATTCTAAACTAAGTACTGTCTGGAAAGGATTTACCTGGAAATGGTACGTAACAGCCTGGCAGAATCGCAGCATAGTTGAATCGGTACGCACAAGTCTAATCGTGGCTACTTTGTCAACAGTTATTGCAACTATTATTGGGACATTGGCAGCACTAGCAATGGTCAGATATAGATCCAAACTAATCTCCTTCTTCTCTCCTATCTTCTACTTGCCAATAATTATTCCTGAAATAGTGATTGGCTTTGCTACTGTAATATTCTTTGGCCTATTTGGATTAAAGCTAGGGCTGTCAACTGTAGTGATCGCACACGTTGCATTCAGTCTTTCTTATGTGATATTTGTTGTTAGAGCAAGACTCGCTGGTATGCCATCGGTTTTTGAACAAGCTGCTATGGACTTAGGAGCCAATGAGCTTCAAACCTTCTTCCTTGTAACACTTCCTTTACTTGCTCCTGGCATCATCTCAGCCGCACTCCTAGTCTTCACACTCTCACTTGATGACTATGTGATTACAAGCTTTGTTGCGGGAAGTGGTACAACAACGCTACCTCTTCAGATCTATTCCATGGTAAAGACTGGAGTTACACCTGAAGTAAATGCTGTTTCGAGTATTCTACTTTTGGTAACTATAGCTTTAGTTTTTGTCTCACAACAGTTTGAAAAAGATAGACCTTCAAAACTTGCTTACATTAGTGCAACCATTGCTATTGTTGCGCTCTCTGTTTTTGCAATAGGAGGTTCAACAAAAGAGACAAACAGGCGACAACTAAACCTATATATCTGGTCAAATTATGCTTCTAAACAGCTTATTGAAGACTTTGAAAAGAGGTACAACGCTAAAGTAAGAGTAGAGATCTTTGATTCTAACGAAGCACTGTTAGCAAAGCTCCAAACCGGCCTAGTAGATTACGATATTATTGTTCCCAGTGACTACATGGTGACTATTCTGATCAAGCAAGGGCTGGTACAGCCTATAGAAAGAGAACGGCTAACAAACTTAAATAATATCGATCCAAGATTTCTTGGTCTGCCTTTTGATCCAGAAAATCGCTACTCTGTGCCATATACTTGGGGCACTTCTGGCATCGGTTATAGAAAAGACAAGATTGCAGAAATACCAGATAGTTGGGCAGTTATGATGGATAATCGGTATAAAGATCGTATAGCAATGCTCAATGATGTGCGTGAAAACTTTGCTTTTGCCTTGAAGTTGAAAGGATATAGCCTAAATAGTACAAGTCCAGAAGAGATTGAAGCTGCTGCCAAAATATTAAAAGAACAGAAACCATTAGTGAGGGCGTATGACAGCGATGCTTTCACAGAACTACTGGTCTCTGGTGATGTTTGGCTTGTTCAAGGTTATAGTGGTCAATTGGGTAAAGCAGTGTTGGAATATTCAAACATTGGATATGTAATACCAAAAGAAGGAGCAACAATCTGGACTGACAACATATGTATTCCAAAGACAGCTCAAGACCCAGACCTTGCAGTAACATTTATCAACTATATCCTTGAAGCTGAGGTGGCGGCTGAAAATAGCAATACTACTGGATATCCAACTCCTAACGGAGCAGCACGCCAAATGATCAAACCGGAAATGCTCAACAGTCCAGCTTCCTATCCGCCAGAAGCAACTTTAAGACGATGTGAATTTTTAAGGGATCTTGGACAGACAATACAGCTCTATGATCTGCACTGGACAGAGATCAAATCACAGTAGTTCTGATAGACAATCAAGCAAAAGAGCTTTTCGCAGCTTTACTTTCCACTTCTATATTCTTTAGCTCTGTGCCACGAATCTCCTTTAGTACTTTATTAAAACAGCTTCTACATATACCGTGCGAATCTGGAACAATCGATTTCTCTATCTCTACGCCACACCAAGCACACTCAACAACATAGTTTTTAAGGTTTCCACCCCGGATCTCTTCCTTCACTCTATTTCTCCGTTAAAACTGCCGTTATTTGTGAGACACACCGGCTAATGGTAACTTGTTCTATCTGTATATATTTTCGGGGGAGGCAAGAATAATTAAGACTGCCGATGCAAAAGTTGGTTTATGTGTAACACACGTAGTTGTGTATTGCAAGTCGTTTTCTTGAAATTGGAACCAAGTTACTGTATTTACCCAAACTCCTCTCTCTGTGGAACAGAACACCAATCTAGTGCTATACTGCAAAGCTTCACCAGAAAGGACAAATGTATGATAGAGAAAGTGATAAGGGACGCCGTTCATGGCGATATGGTCTTTACAAACGAAGAGATGGAACTAATAGATACACCACAAATGCAACGTCTACGCGGTATTAAGCAGTTAGGCACATCTTCACTAGTTTATTTAGGGGCAATACATACTCGGTTTGAGCACTCACTGGGAACTTGTTGGACAGCCAAGAAGATCCTCGAAGCGATCAAGAGCAATCACATTGCTTCTGGCAAAGTAGTTCCATTCGATAGGCAGATAGAAAAGACTATTGTTGCAGCCGCACTACTGCACGACATTACACACATCCCTTATGGACACACTTTTGAAGACGAGCGCAGAATCTTTGAACGTCACGACGAAAACAAGAACCGCCTCTTCCACTTTCTCGACAGCCAAAAAGTAAAAACAGCCTTAAAAAGACAAGGGGTATATGACGAAGTAGTAAAGATTCTGACAGCACAGAAAGGCAAACACTCTTTTCTCTATCAGATAGTTGCTGGAACGGTCTGTGCTGACCTTCTCGACTATCTCAAACGCGACTCCTTCTTTTGTGGACTTTCACACTTCTACGACAAACGTATATTTAGATACTTCAACATATATGATGGTGAGTTTGTAGTAGAACTGCAGAAAGATGGGCTGTTTCGTCACGACGCACTGTCAGAACTGATAAACTTGCTGCGCATCAGGTACACCCTCACAGAAAGAGTCTATTATCACCACGCCAAAGTAGTAGCAGGAGCAATGATTTCGAAAGCCGTAGAGATAGCTGTTCAACAGTCAAAGTTGAAACTTGAAGACCTTTTTGACATGAAAGACGATAGCCTACTCTATGTTTTGCGCTCGAAGAGTCGATCTAAACCTGTAGCCAATTTGATCGAGGCTGTAGAAAATCGTCACCTTTACAAACGAGTCTACCTAGTCTCTCTACAACAGAAAGAGCTTAATGGTGGTATCACACAAGATCAGCAGAAAATTTTGGAAAGGGACTACCACTTCAATCAAGAGGATCGACGTGGAGAGGCCGAAAATCTGATTAGACAAGAGCTTGGGTTGCCAGAAGGTGGAGTCATTGTCTACTGCCCTTCTGCCTCTATGGCTCTAAAAGAGGCCAAAGTCCCTGTAAAAGTCGATGAGCAACCTCCACGCTCTCTTGCAGAGTTTCTCAATCCTGAAGTCTCAACCCTTATAGATAAGCACCGCTCACTCTGGCGCTTCTTCGTCTGTATCAGTAAAGACTATGAGGAGAAGTTTGAAAAAGCTAGCAAACTTTGTGAAGAGATCTTTGGCCACCCTAACATGATCAAGATGCAGACACGCGGCCAATTGAGTTTCAACTTCTGAAATCGAAAATGACTTTCATTTCTAAACCATTGATTTTAGGGAGTTTAGAGGAATTTTGTCTTGACACTGTCTTTAAAGCCCTTTAGACTCCACCCATTCCAGAAAAGAAATACTTAAAATCCGTAAAGAGGTTAAGAAATGTCAGAACAACTACTTCAACAGCTAAATAAAATCTTAAGTCTTGAGTATGCTGGAGTTGTACAGTACTTACAGCAGAGTTTTCTAGTAAGCGGAACCGACCGAGTAGTTTTTGCAGACTTTTTCCGTGATCAGAGCAAGTCAGCACACAAACACGCAGAAACAATAGGTGATAAGATAGTCTCTTTGGGTGGCATTCCAACAGTAGAGCCAGCAACTATCCATCAATCAAACGACCTGCACGAGATGTTGCAGCAAGCTCTTCAATTAGAGCGCGATGCTTTGGAAGCATACATTGCTGCTTGGGAACTGGCTGGTGACAATAGACCGCTTAAGTTTATGCTTGAATCGATAATTCAAGAAGAGCAGTTGCACGTTGAAGATCTGGAGAAGATTGCAGCAAAGAGCAAAGTTTCGGTCTCAGAGCAGGAAAAAGAGATAAAGCTAAAAAGAGCTTGACATCCTCCCCGTTTTGAAAAACGGGGATTCCTTAGTTTGACGCTGAAACAACACGCCAGATATCTAAAGGAATTCTCGATAGAGAAGGTTCGCCTTTCAACAGCTCAGCCAACGCCAAGCCTCCAGGCGCAGAGACGGAAAGCCCTTCCGCCTGCAAG
>JAEUQL010000236.1 GCA_016789295.1 Blastocatellia bacterium
CATGAGATCGAGCATTCATCAAACACATGTGTCATCGGCTACGAAGTCAAAGAGAAACTCTTTGCTGGCGAAGATGCCATAGGAAAGGTTTTAAAGATCCAAGAGATACCTTTTGAAGTTGTCGGAGTAGAAGAGAAACGTGGTTCTCTCTTTGGTCAATCTTTCGATAATCAACTATATATACCTATCACTACCTATGGAAAGATTTTTGGCCGACGACAGAGTATTCAACTTCACGGTGTATCAGAAAACCGTGAAGAATTTTCACTAGCAATAGAAGAAGCTCGTTCTCTTATGCGCAATCGCCACAAACTCAAAAGTGATGAAGATGACGACTTTGGTATCATCAACATCGAAGAGATGAGTAGTCAGGTAGATCAATTTACTGGAAGTATAGCCCTTGTAGTCACCCCTATAACACTTATTTCACTAATTGTTGGTGGTATAGTAGTGATGAATATAATGCTTGTTAGTGTTACAGAACGAACTTTTGAGATAGGTTTAAGAAAAGCTCTTGGGGCAAAACGCCAACACATACTGCTGCAGTTTCTAATAGAATCTTCACTCTTATCAGCTTTTGGCGGGCTTTTCGGTCTGTTGCTAGCTTCATTTATCGCCTGGTCTGTCAAACTAGCAACCTCAATACCTATGGTAATAACTCTTCCGTATGTCATTATGTCGCTTATAGTCTCAGGTAGTGTTGGAATGATCTTTGGTATATATCCTGCTTATAAAGCTTCTAAACTTGATCCAATAAAAGCACTGATGGGTGCAAAATAGGAGTGGCCTTGAGAACAAGCTGGTTTTCACAAAAAGAGATAGTAATTATGGCTCTGGACAACCTTATGGCAAATAAGTTCAGAAGCTTTTTAACAGTACTTGGAATAGTAATTGGTGTAGGGACAGTCATTGCAATATCTTCTATCCTGACAGGTTTACGAGCAAATATAGTTAAAACTATAGAAGAGTATGGAACAAATAATATCTATGCTTTTCACCTTTCCACAGGACCGAGAATAGGCCCACGCGACCGCAAGGAGTGGACACGCAAAAAACTGACTATTGATGACGCAAAAGCCATTCTTGAGCAGTCGTCTGCTGTCAATGACGTTGCAGCCGAACTTTTTATAGACTGGAACTTTGATAAAACTATCTCTTATAAAAATACCGAATACAAACAAGGAAACTTGAGCGGTGTATCTTCAAACTATGCAAAGATAGTAAATCTTATAGTTCGAGAAGGTCGCTTCATCAACGATATAGACGACCAACATAGGCGTGATGTGATGGTTGTTGGAGTCAATGTTGCCGAAGCAATATTCTCTAATCAGTCAACAGTTGCAGGCAAGAAAGTGATGATGGGGGGTAAGGAATTTGAAATCATTGGAGTACTTGAGAAGCGTAAAAGTGGCTTTTTTGGCGAAAGTACTGAAGATAATGCCGTCTATATACCTTTCAGAACCGCAAGCAAGATAGCTCCTAGAAGTGAATATATAATGTTAAGTATTAATGCAAAGAGTGGTCAACTTGCCAAAGCCCTTGACCAAAGTGAAGAGATATTGAGACGACAGAGAGGGGTAAAATTTGACCAACCAAATGACTTTGACCTGAGTACAGCAGATAAGTTTATTGCCCAGTTTGATCAGATCACGAATGCAATAGGGCTTATTGCTATTGCTATTTCAAGTGTTGGTCTATTAGTAGGTGGTATTGGTGTAATGAATATAATGCTTGTTAGTGTTACAGAAAGAACTCAAGAAATAGGTGTAAGGAAAGCTTTAGGTGCACGCAGCAGAGATATAACTACACAGTTTCTCTTTGAGTCGATGACACTTACTTTTATAGGAGGTATCATAGGAGTAGGTTTGGCCATAATCTCCAGCCAGATAATAATGCTATTGTTACCAGCACTTCCTGCATCAATACCTCTCTGGGCAGTAGCAGCAGGACTTGGAGTCTCTATAGCAGTAGGGTTAGTATTTGGTGTTTGGCCAGCAAAAAAGGCTGCGGGATTAGATCCTATAGAATGCCTACGCTATGAATAAAGCGATCAACTATACAGATAATCAGAGCTGATTTATGCAGAACATAGAATACCAAGTAACAACAATGGCTGGGAGTGCAGAAAAAAGTATAGAAGGTTTTACTGATGGTCTTGCAGAAAAAGCTAGATTTAACCGTCCCAATGGCCTTGCAATCGGAAAGCAAGGCTCCATATTTGCTGCCGATTTTGGTAACCATGCAATAAGACGAATAAGTCAGATAGGTGAAGTAACTACAATAGCCGGAGGCAGAGCTGGCAAACTTATAGATGGACCGGCAACACTAGCAACTTTCAACAACCCTCGCGGCCTCACTTTTGATAGCAGCGGAAATCTCTATGTAGCTGATTTTGGTAATAGCCGTATTCGAAAAATCTCTCCGGAGTTGGTTGTCAGCAGTCTTGCAGGCACAGGAACCAGAGGCACTTCTGATGGACGGGCATTGGAAGCCATGTTTGATGAGCTACGAGACGTAACCTATCATTCAGGCTATATTTTTGCTGCAGATAGGTACAGAGTCCGTCGGGTGAGCCTCTTTGGACAAGTAACAACTTGGGCAGGTGGTTTGGAGTCTGGCTTGTGGGATGGGCAAGGTGTGGCAGCACGTTTTGGTACTCTCAGTGCTATAGCTGCAGATCTGCCTGGAAATATCTTCGTTGTAGACGTAGATAACGTAGCTATTCGTTATATTACACCGCTCCAAAAAGTCGGAACTTTAGCAGGTGCAGACGTCATTCCCCCTGAAGGTAGTAATACTTTCCTTCAAAACCCTGTGGGTCTTGCAGTTGATAGAGATGGGAACTGTTGGGTTACAGATCTTGGAGACTATACTATCAAAAAAATTACTCCAAAGGGAGTGATTACACAAGTTGCAGGCTCACTTGTTGCAGGATGTCAAGACGGGTCAGCACTCCAAGCCTCTTTCCAACACCCTTCTGGAATCGCAGTTGCAGATGATGGGCGGATCTATGTTACAGACATTGAACGTCACACAGTACGCTGTATATATCCAAAACAGTAAAGGTATCTGAAAGATAAGGCTCTAACTTAAGCTAGCCTTAGTTAGAGCCTTACGAGTGGAAGGGTATATTAATTTACACCTACAGCCGTCCAGGATTCTTTGACCTTCTGTACTTCTGTAGAATTTGCACCAAAGAGGTCCGTAGCTGCTTTGATTGTGGCTTCACGAGCACCAGCAAAATTGGTATTTGGAGTCATATAGAAAGACAAGGCTCGATAAAATATCTTTGCACCTTTCTCCATCCCTATACCTCCTGCTACAGAAATCCCAGAAGTTCTGTTGGTTCCGCCATTTACCAATAGATAGAAAGCATTGTTGGCAATACCAGACGAGCCGTGCACTTCGGTTTGACGTGGATAGTTACTGTAGTGGTCGATGCTGTAATTATCTTTGGTTGGATCATCCATATAACGTAGAGCATCACCTTCTTGTCCTGGTGTAAAGATATCCTCACCAATCTTCCAGTCAAATTGAACACTTGGGTTCTGTTGTGCAGCATACCACTCTATAGCAGTTCCCATAATATCCGACATTGCTTCGTTCAAACCACCTGATTCACCACGATAGATAAGTCCTGCTGTTCTCTCCGTAAGGCCGTGAGTAATTTCATGACCTGCCACATCTATAGAAGCTAATGGGGAAAAAGTCTGGCCGTCACCATCACCATAACTCATCTGCTGCCCATCCCAGAATGCGTTGTTGTAGTTGCGTTGTACGTGAACATTAGAGATCAGTGCTGCACCATTACCATCAATTGAGCTACGACCTAAAACATTCTTGTAGAAATCCCAAGTAAGTTGCATGCCGTAGTGCGCATCGATTGCTACACGGTTACGTGCAGGGTCTGAAGCTTCTCCCCAAACGTTGTTGTTGTCGGTGATAGCAACACCTGGACCACTGTTGCGATTCTGTGCATCTAGTGTGCGAGAGTTTCCACGAGTTGTATCTGTGAGCGAGTATGTGCCGTCTGCATTTCTAGTTGTTCCCAACGGAACTTCTCCACTGTAAAGAGACGACCCTCTGCCTCCACCTGTTGGAGGAGGAGGTGGTGGTGGATTATCACCTCTTCTAGTTATTGAAAGACCCCAAGACTTCAAAACTCCTTCGTCTTGAGTTGCAGTATCTTGCACCAAAAGCTTCCAGTTACCAGTAATTGGTTCACCTCCAAATTCGGAACGCTCTACTTCAAACTGCAAGTTGTCGGCTGAACCACCAGTCTTGTTATGTAGTGTTACTTCTTTTCCTGACGGTGATTGAAGCTTTACAACTAAGTCTCCTCTATAGGTGTGTGCAATGTCTACATTCACTTTGACCTTACCTGCTTCACCCGTTTCAGTAAAGTTTATAGCAGAAGTTATAGTCTGGTTGTCACGAATAGGAGTGTTTGGCGTTGCTGTCTTTGTAACTGCTCCATTTGATGGTGGTGGAGGTGGTGGGTTTTTTGGAGTGCCATCAACTTCAAGGCTCCAGGAATTAAGAGTCCCTTGGTCTTGAGCCGAGGTGTCTTGAACAATCAATTGCCAAGAACCTTTGCTACTTGTTCCATTAAAATCTGCTGGGTTGGCTTGAAGCACCAAGTTATCGGCTGAACCACCAGTCTTGTTGTGCAGTGTTACTTCCCTTCCTTCTGGAGAGCGAAGCTTCACCACTAGATCACCACGGTATGTGTGGGAAATGTTGAGGTTTACTTTTACACCTGTAATTGAAAGATCGTCATTTACGTTTATTGTAGAGGTAGTGGTCTGATTATCTCTAATAGGTGCATTTGGTGTGGCTGATCCGGAAGCAGTCAGTGCAGGTGCAGCTTTGGGAAGACGTCCCATCAATGACCCTGTTCCAGTTTGACGTGTAGGAATGTTACCTCCAGGCATCATGCGTGTGCGAGGCGTAGAATCACCAGATATTGAAGGTGAAGCGGCAACTCTGTTTCCAGTCCTTGATATACCAGTGTTAGTGGCTGGACGGTTGACTACCGAAGAGGGTACAACTCCAGTATTGCCAGTGGTTGACGAGCTGGCTTGTGTGTTAGAGCTGTTTGCAAGCATCATTGCTTTGCAATGAGGACAGAATATTGGAAGAGCATTGAAATGGTCTATCATCTGCCCAGTCTTTGCATCTAGGAAATAGTTCATTTTTGATGGCTCATTACCAGATAGATTTGTAAGCTGAACATGATAAGCTAGGCGATAATTTCCATTGCTGTCAGGATATATAACTAACTCACTCTTTGGTGTCTCTGTTGGCGAACCAACAAAGCTTTTCTTGGCAATTTCAAGAGCATCATCGCTTGTAATACTTGGTCTGGTACTAAAAGTCATAGGTACAAGACTCTCTCTTTCTTGCCCTGACACATTCTTTACTTGACCATCATTTCCCAAGTGCGTAACTACCTGCTCACCATAGACTTTAACGCCATTGTAGATGCGATCCATGCGGACGTGCATCATTCCTAGCTCATCTGCTTCAACTGTACGAGCAGCCAGTTCTCTGTTTGCAGCAGCAATGCCCATTGTCCGTGCAGTACTACCCATCAGATAGTTTACGCTTGTCTCTATTGCCCTCTTGGCCTGCTCACTCTCTAGTGGAAGTGAACCATAGCTTGCTTGGCGTAAGCTACTTGAAGTACTACTGGTATTTGTCTGTCCAACTGTCCGATTTTCTGTCTGCAACCCAGTTAGGTCACCAATTCTGTTTTGGTTGTTGTCTATACGTGATGCCATTTGATGCTCCTTACTCTGTATTCCTGGCTTTTTTGCCTTCTCGGTTTATAACTTTTTGGCCTGAAACTAATAAGATAATGGGAGAGATATCTTGAATGAATAACCATTCATTCAAGATTATCGCTGTTTGAAAATAAAATGTTGCGTGGAAAATAAATTTTCTGACCAGAATTTTACGACTCTACCAGGTTTCAGATCTCACCAAGCAGCATCCAAGGGTAGATGCTCTTATGTTTATCTTGCCAGTTGATACCCAAAGCATAGTTACCAACGAAATACATCTCTTCAATCTGGTATTTTTCGGGTTTGAACATCTGTAGAGAGCGTCTTGGTTTTGTACCAGGCTCTTTCGATTCCTTGGAAGTTGT